>JBOHIT010000792.1:0-4338 GCA_050726155.1 Bradyrhizobium sp. | reverse complement strand
GCCGCACCCTGGTCGGCCGTGCCTTTGTCGCGATCGCGGAGGATAATTTTGCGGCACGCGCGCTCGGGCTGCCCGAACGCAATTTGCGCGTCGCCAGCTACGCGCTGGCCGGCGTGATCGGCGGCGTCGCCGGATTTTCCGGCGGCGAGTTGCTGCTGGCGTTCTTCGCCAATGGCGCGCTGCTGAACTTCTACGGTTTTGTCCCGGTGGCGCTCGGCGGGCTCGGCAATAACAGAGGCGCCATCGTCGGCGGCCTGGCGCTCGGCCTGTTCCAGCAGGCGGCGAACTTCCTGGTCGGCGGCATCTTCTCGTCGGTTGCCGTCTTCACGCTGTTCATCGTGGTGCTGCTGGCGGCGCCGCAGGGCCTGTTCGGCGCCTCGACTGCGCGGAGAGTGTGATGACATCAGTCACCGCAGCCCCGGTGCAGCAAGACTCCGGCAGCATTCGCGCGGCGTTGCCTCATGTCGCGCCGTTCCTTGGCATCCTCGCACTGGCAATGGTGCTGCCGTTCGTCAGCAACGATTACTGGGCGCTGATCGGCACAAGGGCGGCGATCTACTGGGTGCTGGTCTCCGGGCTCAATCTGGTGGTCGGTTTCGCCGGGCATCTGGCGATCGGCTATGTCGCGCTTCTCACGCTCGGCGCCTACACCACGAGCGTGCTGGTCGCCGGCAACGTCATGCCGCCGGTGCCGGTATTCGCCGCATTGCCGATTGCGGGCGCCGTCGGCGCGGTGTTTGGCGTGATCGTCGGCCTGCCGGCCTTGCGGCTGCGTACCTTCTATTTCGCGATGTCGACGCTGGGCTTCGCCACCATCGTGACGCAGATCGCATTGGCATGGCAGAGTGTCACCGGCGGCGGCATCGGCATCGTCGGACCGGAGTTTCCAGCGCCGTTCAATACCGCGTGGGGCTTTTACGGGCTCTGCATCGGCTTTGCGGCCGTCACCACCTGGATGAGCGCGAATGTCGCCCGCAGCCGTTTCGGCCGCGCGTTGATCGCGGTGCGCGACGCCGAAGTGGCAGCGGAGGCCACCGGCATCTCCAAGCCGAAAATGCTGATCGCGATCTTCCTGTTCGCCGGCGCGCTGGCGGCGATCGCCGGCGGATTGTTCGCGACCCTGCAGACCTATATCACGCCGGATGCCTTCACCTTTGATCTTTCCGTGCTGTTCTTCATCGCGATCCTGATCGGCGGCCGCGGCTCGATCCTGGGGCCGATGCTCGGCACCATCATCCTGACGATCTTGCCGGAGATCGCGGCACCTTTGGCGGCGTGGTCGACGTTCCTCTATGCGGTGTTGCTGCTGGTGATCGTGCTGGTGATGCCCGGCGGCATTGCAGCGCTGCTGGATTTTCGCAACCGCCGTCCGCTCGCCAGCAACCGCGCCATCGTGCCCCGACCGGCGGCGCTGGCCGATATCGTGCGCAAGCGCACCGGCGGCGGCACGCTGACGCTGCGTGGCATCGCCTTGAGCTTCGGTTATGTGCGCGCCATCGATGGCCTCGATCTCGAGGTGGCCCCGGGCCAGATCCACGGCCTGATCGGTCCCAACGGCAGCGGCAAGACCACGACGCTCAACGTGATCTCGGGTTACTACGCCGCCCAGACCGGAAAGATGACCCTCGGCGATACTGCGCTGCCGCCGGGTGAGCCGACGTTGCGCGCATGGCGCGGCATCGCACGAACGTTCCAGACCCCGCGCGTAATCGGGGAGGCGTCGGTGCTGCAAAATGTCATGATCGGCGGCTCGATCGAGGGCAAGGCGAGTTTTGTCGAGTCGATGCTGGCGCTGCCGCGAAATGCGTGGGACGAACGGATGTTTGCGGCCAGGGCGCGGGCGTTGCTTGGCGTCGTCGGGCTGGAGCAGCTCGCCGATGTCCGCGCCGACCGCCTGCAGCACAGCGAGCTGCGCTTCATCGAGATCGCCCGCGCGCTGATGCTCGATCCGGATTTCCTGCTGCTCGATGAGCCCGCCGCAGGCCTCTCCAGCGACGAGATCGAACGGCTGGCCGGGCTGATCAAGGCGATCAGTGCCCGCGGCACCGGCGTGTTGCTGGTCGAGCATCATGCCGACCTGATCTTCGACATCTGCCATCAGGTTACCGTGCTCAATCTCGGGCGCACGCTGGCCGCGGGAACGCCGGCCGAGATTCGCGTTCACAAGGAGGTGGTCAGTGCTTACCTCGGCGGCTGAACCTCTGCTCTCGGTCGAAGCGCTGGAGTCAGGCTACGGCAAGATCCGCGTGTTGCATGGCGTCGGGATCAAGGTCGCGGCCGGCGAGGTGGTTGCGTTGCTCGGCCCCAACGGCGCCGGCAAGACCACGCTGCTGCGTGCGCTGTCGGGATTGCTGCCGGTCAATGCCGGCAACGTCCGCTTCGACGGCCGCGACATGACCAACGCGACGCCGCGCGAGGCGGCGCGCGCTGGTCTGGTGCATGTGATCGAGGGCCATCGCGTATTCACGCAGATTTCCGTCACCGACAATCTTCTGCTCGCCGGTTACGATCTGCCACGCGGCGAACGCGCCGGCAGGGTCGAGGAAGCCTTGTCGTTCTTTCCGGAGATCGCGGAAAAACGTCACGAGCGCGGCGGTGCGCTCAGCGGCGGACAACAGCAGATGCTGACGGTCGCGCAGGGCCTGGTGCGTCGCCCGCGGCTGTTGATGCTCGACGAACCGTCGGCCGGCCTGTCGCCGGTTCTGGTCGATCGCGTGCTCAACGTCATCGCCCAGTTGCGCAAGCAAGGCACCGCGGTGCTGCTGGTCGAACAATTACTGGAGAAGGCGCTTGCTGCCGCCGATCGTGTCTACGCCCTGGTGCAGGGCAACATCGTGCTGGAGGCGCCGACCAGCGAGGATAATTTGCCGCAGCGGCTCGAACGCGCCTATTTCGGGCATGAGAGCCACGCGCTTGATCATAGACCTGCGGCATCTCAGGATTTCGCATAGGCGCCCGAACCAAGTATACCGGGCGGGTCAGACGATATCCGGAGCATTCAATGAACCAACCGTCGCGGCTGCCGCTATCCGGCATCACCGTCGTCTCGCTTGAGCAGGCCATTGCCGCGCCGCTGGCCAGTCGGCATCTCGCCGATTGGGGTGCGCGCGTCATCAAGATCGAACGTCCCGGCAAGGGCGACTTCTGCCGCGATTATGATTACGTGATGAACGGGATGTCGAGCCAGTTCGCCTGGACCAACCGCTCCAAGGAGAGCCTGGCGCTCGACGTCAAGAGCGATGATGGCAAGCGCGTGCTCGACGCGCTGTTGCCGCACGCCGACGTGTTCTTGCAAAATCTCGCGCCGGGCGCGGCCAAACGGCTCGGCCTCGACGGCGCAACGCTGGTCGAGCGTTTTCCGCGCCTGATCGCCTGCGATATCTCCGGTTACGGCAGCGGCGGACCTTACAGCCAGAAGAAAGCCTACGATTTGCTGGTGCAGTGCGAGGCCGGTTTCCTGTCGGTCAACGGCACCCAGGAGCAGCCAGCCAAATGTGGTATCGCCGTCGTCGATACCGCCACCGGAATGTACATCGTCAACGGCGTGCTGATGGCGCTGTTCAATCGCGAGCGAACCGGAAAGGGGATGGCGTTCGAGGTGTCGCTGTTCGATTCCATGACCGAATGGATGAGCTATCCTGCCTACTACACCGAAGGCGCCGGCAAGCCGCTGGTGCGCACCGGCACGCGTCATGCCACCATTGCACCCTACGGACCGTTCAAAACGGGAGATGGCCGCGTGGTGTTCTTCGGCATCCAGAACCAGCGGGAATGGACCGCGCTTTGCGCGCAGGTGTTGGATGACGCGTCATTGGCAGCCGACCCGCGCTTTTCTACCAATCCGCAGCGCATGCAGAACCGCGACGTGCTCGAAGCGCTAATCGAACAAAAATTCGAGAAATACTCGGTCGATCAGGTCGTGCAGCGTCTCGACGATGCCGCCATCGCCAATGCCAACATGAATACGGTCGAAAGTTTTCTGGAGCACCCGCAGCTTCATGCGCGCGACCGGGTCCGGCAGGTGGGGTCGCCGAACGGGCCGCTGATGAGTTTTCTGCCGGCCATCACCATTCCTGGTGTCACGCCTGTGATGGGCAATATCCCGGCGGTCGGAGAACATACCGATGCTATACTCGGCGAGCTCGGTCTGTCCCTGGATACCCTGGCATGATAGCGGCGCGACTGACCCGTAGCTATCTCGCCGTCCCTGCCCATCGCGCGCGGATGGTGCAAAGCGCTGCAGCGTCAGCGGCCGATGCCGTGTTTATGGACCTCGAAGACGCGGTCCCGCCGGCCGAGAAAGCTTCTGCCCTGGCGGCTGCCGAAGCAGCCTTGTCC
>JBOHIT010000791.1:0-4767 GCA_050726155.1 Bradyrhizobium sp. | reverse complement strand
AGCATGCTCTCGCCGAGCTCCATCTGCACCAGCGCGTTGGCGAGCGGGCCGAGGCCCATGCCGCCATATTCCTTCGGCACCCACGGGCACCACAGGCCCTGCGCGCGGGCCTTCTTGCGCAACGGGCCGAGCACTTCGGCGAGCGGCTTGGTATCCAGTTCCTTTTCCGCCGGAATGCACTCGTCCTGCACCCATTTGCGGACTTTCAAGCGGATCGCCTTGGCTTCGGCCGGAATTTCAAAATCGATCGACATGGCACTTCCTCGCTTTTGCTTCTTGTTGGGCAGACTTGATGAATGGCATAACCCCGCCGGAAGCCTGCGGCAACGCCGAACAATGTTTGAAGCAGCGGCCGGCCGCGAAGGGAGCGCCTGATATGCCCGATCTTGCCGATCTGTTTCCCGGCTACGCCTCCGAATGGATCAACACCTCAGCGGGTCGCATTTTCGCGCGCGTCGGCGGCAAGGGGCCGCCGTTGTTGCTGCTGCACGGATTTTCGTCGACCCATGTGATGTGGCATCCGGTCGCGCCGCAACTGGCTGATAACTTCACGCTGATCATCGCCGACCTGCCGGGCTATGGCTGGTCGGACATGCCCCGCAGCGACGCGCAGCACACGCCCTACACCAAGCGCGCGATGGCCAAGGTGATGGTGGAGGCGATGGAGCAGCTCGGGCACGTTCACTTTGCGCTCGCCGGTCACGACCGCGGCGGGCGGGTGTCGTACCGGCTGGCGCTCGACCATCCCGGTCGGTTGTCGAAGCTTGCGGTGCTCGATATCGCGCCGACCTATGATTACTGGGAGAAGCTGAACCGGCTCTCCGCGCTGAAGATCTATCATTGGGCGTTCCTGGCGCAGCCATACCCGCTGCCGGAAACGCTGATCGACGGCCACGGCGAATTCTTCCTGCGGCAGAAGATGGCGAGCCAGACCAAGAGCCAGACGCTTGATGCCATCGACCCGCGTGCGCTGGAACATTATCTGGCACCGTTCCGCGATCCCGCCCGCGTGCATGCGATGTGCGAGGACTACCGCGCCGGCGCCTATGCCGATTACGATATCGACAAGTCCGATGTCGACGCCGGCAAGAAGATTACGATCCCGATGCTGGCGCTGTGGGGCGATGCCGGCGTCGCCAGTGCGGCGACCACCCCGCTCGACACCTGGCAGAAATGGGCGACCAATGTGCGCGGCGCGGCGGTCGACAGCGGACATTTTTTGCCGGAAGAGAATCCCGATGTCACGGCGCGGTTGTTGCGCGAGTTTTTTACTGCCTAGTCATTTTCGTCATTGCGAGGAGCGAAGCGACGAAGCAATCCATCCATCCGTTATGCCGTGCGATGGATTGCTTCGCTGCGCTCGCAATGACGGCGGGCCCCTACCTTCTCACCCTGAAAAAATCCTTCAACAACGTCGCCGCCTCGGTCTCGCCGACCGCCGAATACACCTCCGGCACATGGTGACACGTCGGCTGGGCAAAGAACCGGACGCCGGAATCGACCGCGCCGCCCTTGGGATCCGCGGCGCCGTAATAGAGCCGGCGGATCCGCGCCAACGAGATCGCGCCGGCGCACATCGTGCAGGGTTCGAGCGTGACATAGAGGTCGCAATCGACCAGCCGCTCGGTTCCGATCGCGTCCGCGGCCTGCCGGATCGCCAAAACTTCGGCATGGGCGGTCGGATCGCGGTCGGTCAGGGTGCGGTTGCCGGACGTGGCGATGACCTCGTAACCCCGGACAATGACGCATCCGATCGGAACTTCGCCCGCTTTGGCGGCGTTTTTCGCCGTTTTCAGCGCCAAATCCATGAAAGAAGGGGCAGTCATCCCTCGTATCATCGGAAGAAACCTGCTAGTAGAAGCGCCTTCAGCAAACGTGGATACCGGTTTTGCGTGAGATTGCGCCTTGAGCCAAGTGCGCGCGCGTTACCGCTATGACAGCCGATCCACATCCGCCTGATCGCCATTTCAGCTACGAACGAGAGACCATTCATGCCCCGCGACAACGATAAAGACAACGATTCCCGCGGCCGGCGTGATCGCCCCTCGGGCGACGGCAAGGGCCGCGCCGGCGACGACAAGGGCCGCGCCGGCGGTAAAGGCCGTTCGGGTGCTGCAAGGGGTCCGGAGAAGAAATTCGCCAAGCGCGGCTTTGCAGGAAAAAGCGATGGCGACAAGCGCGATGACGGCGAACGGCGTCCCTATGCCGGCAAGTCCGACGGCGCACGATCCTTCGACAAGAAGCCCTACGCGGGTGGCGGCAAGCCCTACGCTGGCAAGCGCGACGGCGACCGTCCGCCGCGCCGCGATTTCGACGCACCGCGCCCGCCGCGTGGCGACCGGCCTTTCCGGGATCGCAGCAGCGAGGGCGGCGAGAAGCGTTCGTTCAAGCCGCGCGAGGACCGTGGCGGCGAGAAGCGCCCGTACACGCCGCGCGGCGACCGCCCGAACTTCAACCGCGACGACCGTCCGCCGCGCCGGGACCGCGAGAGCGGCCCTCGGGACCGCAAGAGCGGCCCAGGGGACCGCGACGATGCCCGTCCCGCTTCGCGCTTTGGCGAAAAGAAATTCGGCGACAAGCGACCCTACACGCCGCGTGGCGAAGGCAGTGGCGAGAAGCGTCCCTATACACCGCGCGGCGAAGGTTTCCGCAAAGATGGCGATCGGCCCCGTGGCGATCGGCCGGAACGAAAGTTTGGCGGCGACAAGAAATTCTCCTCGCGTGGCGCACCCGACCGCGGCCCGCGCAAGGATTTCGGCAGCCGGCCGGATCGCGGTCCGCGCAAGGACTTTGGCGATCGGCCGGAGCGTGGCGATTCCAAGCCATGGCAGAAGCGCGAGGATCGCGGCGAACGCGATTCACGCCCGCCGCGCGACGGCGCGCGCAGCTTCGACAAGCCGCGCTTCTCCCGCGATGACCGCGGCGGCGATGAGCGTCCGCGTTTCTCGCGTTCGGAGCGCCCCACCGGCGATCGTCCAAAGTTCGACCGGCCGCGTCAGCGCCCCGAAGGCCGCACCGACTGGCAGGAACATCCGCGCAGCGAGCCGGGTGACGAGCGTCCGCGCCGCGAGAACGAGGACGACAGCAAGATCTTTGCAAAACGTCCGGCCTTCGGTGGCCGCGGCGCCTACCGCGAGCGCAAGACCGAATTCGAGAAGCGTGGCCCGCAGCCGCCGAAAGTCAAGAAGTCCGGCGAGCGTATCGCCAAGGTGGTGTCGCGCGCCGGCCTGGCCTCGCGCCGCGATGCCGAGGAATGGATCACGCAAGGCCGCGTCAGCGTCAACGGCCGCGTCATCAATTCGCCGGCGCTCGACGTCACCGCCAACGATGCGATCACGGTCGACGGCAAGCCGTTGCCGCCGCGCGAGCGCACACGGCTGTTCATGTTCCACAAGCCGCGCGGCCTGATGACGACGCATGCCGATCCGGAAGGACGGCCGACGGTATTCGACAATCTGCCCGACGGCCTGCCGCGGCTGATCTCGATCGGCCGGCTCGATTTCAACACCGAGGGCCTGCTGCTGCTGACCAATGATGGCGGCCTGGCGCGCGCGCTCGAACTGCCCGACACCGGCTGGCTGCGGCGCTATCGCGTCCGCGCCCATGGCGAAGTCACGCAGGCGCAGCTCGATGAACTGAAGAAGGGCGTCGAGGTCGACGGCGTCAAATACGGCTCGATCGACGCGACGCTGGAGCGCGACCAGGGCGCCAATGTCTGGCTGGTGTTTGCCATCCGCGAAGGCAAGAACCGCGAAGTCCGCAACGTCATGGCGCATCTCGGCCTCGAGGTGAACCGTCTGATCCGCGTGTCCTACGGCCCGTTCCAGCTCGGCGAACTCGCCGAAGGCCAGGTCGAGGAGGTCAAGACCCGCGTGCTGCGCGAGCAGCTCGGCGAGAAGATCGCTGAGTTGGCAGGCGCTGACTTTAATCGACCGATGCCGGGCGACAAGGAGCCAACGCCTCCGAAGCCCGTGACCCAGCGAGGCGTGATCGCCGATCGCAAGGGCCGCCGCGTGCTGGTGCAGCGCACCGGCAGCGAGGAAGCGCGCACGCGCAACGAGGAAGAGGCCAATGGCTACGGCCCACCGCGTCGCCCGAAGCGCGGTTATCACGGCAAGCGCGATCTGACGCCGCAGGACGAGTAGTCGGCCCATGCGTGTCGTCGGCGGACGGTTGAAGGGTCGTAATCTGGCCTCGCCCTCATCGCGCGAGATCCGCCCCACCGCGGACCGCTTGCGCGAGTCGGTGTTCAATATCCTCGTCCACGCTTATGATGACCCGATCGAAGGCGCGCGCGTGCTCGACCTGTTCGCCGGCACCGGCGCGCTCGGCATCGAGGCGGTCTCGCGCGGTGCGGCGTTCACGCTGTTCGTCGACAATGGTGCGGAAGCACGCGCATTGTTGCGCAACAATGTCGAGGCGCTTGGCCTCGGCGGGGTCACGAAAGTCTATCGCCGCGACGCCACCAATCCCGGCCCGGTTCATCCGATGGAGCCGTTCTCGCTCGTGTTCCTCGATCCGCCCTATGGCAAGGGGCTTGCGGAAAAGGCGCTGGCCTCGTTGTGCGAAGGTGGCTGGTTGACGCCGGGCGCGTTGTTGGTGGTCGAGGAGGCGAAGGCCGCGGCGTTCGCGGCGCCCGATGGCTTCGAGGAACTGGAGCGGCGCGCCTATGACGACACCGAGTTCGTGTTTTTGAAGGCTATGTGACGACGCGTCATCCTGAGGTGCGCTCGGCGGCGCAATTGCGCCGCTGGCTTGCGCGCCTCG
>JBOHIT010000790.1:0-11649 GCA_050726155.1 Bradyrhizobium sp. | reverse complement strand
GTTGCGCCCACTGCACGAAATCCGCCATTTGCGGCGCACGCAGCAACAGCCCATGCCCACGCGGCGCGAGCGCCGCCGGCCCGCTGGATGGCAAACGAAACAGGGCCATACCTGAAACTCTCCCCCGCCCGAACCTAGAGCCTTTTCCGTTTCGATTGAATCGAAACGGGGCTCTAGATTCTTGATTTGACGCGTTTTCTTGACGCGAACCGGAGTCCACTTCGCTGGAAAACGCTCTAGCCCGCTACTCATTTCGGTTGCCATATCCACTCGGCGGCGCGCCGGTTTTCGCTTTGATCGGAGGTAAACGGAGGTCACGTAGCAATCGTGATGGCACTTCACTCCGTCAGATTGTTGACCTTGCGCACCCACGCCCGCACGTCGGTGAGAACGTCAGGCAATATCGCCTTGACGTCCTGTACGGTCATGCCGGCCTTGATCCGGGGATCGTAGAGCAGGTTGAGCAAATACTGGTCGTAGACGTCGAAATAGCCCATCGACACATTGTCGTTGAACATGGTCCAGGGCACCGCCGAGGTGTCGTTGATCGGGCCGAGCGACTGCAGCAATTCCTCATAGGCGCAATCGAAGAAGACGAAGTCGCCATTGTCGACGGTGAGGATCACGTCGGAATGCTCGATTTCGAACTTCTCGTTCTTGCGGAAGCCGGACAGGCATTGCGGATCGAGCGAGGAGCGAATCTCGCGCGCCCGTTCGCTGCCGTAGAAGGTCGCGATGGTGCGATTGAGGTCGCGGTCGCGCACCAGTTTGACCAGCACGTTGGCGTCGTCGTTGGTGGCGGCCATGGCGATGTCGAGATATTGAACCCGCGCGGCGATGTCGGCGACGATCTTGGCGAGCTGGGCCTTGCGGTCGGCGCGGCTGCCGTCGGCGAACACCCGCACCGGCACCTCGTATTTCCGGATGCGGTCGACGCGGCCGGCCAGATGATACTCGGCGCCGAAGGCCGTCTTCAGAAAGCCTTCGATGATCTCGTCATCGGTGAAGACCTTCTTTTCGGTGCGCTGACGCTGCGCGATGGCGGGAAGCGTTTCGGCAGATACCGCGGGAGACGGGAGCACTTCGCCGAGGGTTACCGCAGCCAAAGCGGCTGCGAGCATTCGCGAAAATCGAGGCCAGCCGTTTGCGCTCATAATAATGTCGACGCTGCCGCAATCGGCGCGTGTGCGCAAGCCTTGTTCACGCAAGGCGGGGCTTGTTCAGGTCAACAAGGCTTGTTCGCGCACGCGTCCGCCTTGCGACCTCAGGGAAATTGCCGGGTTCCGCTAGTTCTTGACGATCACCGTGGTGCCGACGGAGACGCGGCTGTAGAGATCGGTCACGTCGTCGTTGGTCATGCGGAAGCAGCCGGATGATACCGCCTGGCCGATTGTCTCGGGCTCGTTCGATCCGTGGATGCGATAGAGCGTCGATCCCAGATACATCGCGCGTGCGCCGAGCGGATTGTCGATGCCGCCTTTCATGTGGCGCGGCAGATCGGGCCGCCGGGCCAGCATCTGCGATGGCGGGGTCCAGCTCGGCCATTCCTTCTTCGCGGTGATACGGTGGGTTCCGCTCCAGCGGAAACCGTCGCGACCGACGCCGATGCCGTATTGCAGCGCCTGGCCGCCCGCGAGCACCAGATAGAGCCGCCGCTCGCCGGTGTTGATGTAGATGGTGCCGGGGGCAAAGTTGCCGGCAAAGTTCACGGTCTGCCGCCGGATCGGGCTCGACCCGCTGCTGAAGAAGCCGGGGCCGCCGCCCATGAGGTCGCGCATGTCGACCTGGGCTTGCGCCTGGCCGACACAAGCCAGCACCGTCAGCGCCGCAATCACGTAAGCAAAAGCCCGGGTCATTTTCTTCCTCGTGAAAAATCAGAATATGCAACGAGACAGGCCACAATTGCCGCGGTTTCGCAAGCAACGAGCCGGTGAGTACGCCATTTTGAAACGCCGCGGTTTAAAAAGGCAACACATCGGGGGCGATGGCTGCATTGTGCAGCTAAGCCTTTGACGAAACGGGTGAAGAATGATTGATCTGGACCGGCTTTTATAACAATCGCAAACGGGAGCGGGACCAATGAACGGGGCGGAAAGTCTGGTGCGGACCTTGGTCGCGGGCGGCGTCGACGTCTGCTTCACCAATCCCGGCACCTCGGAGATGCATTTCGTCGCTGCCCTTGATCGGGTCGAGGGCATGCGCTGCGTGCTCGGCCTGTTCGAGGGCGTGGTGACCGGCGCCGCCGACGGCTATTACCGCATGAAGGGCACACCGGCCTCGACGCTGCTGCATCTCGGTCCCGGCCTCGCCAATGGCCTTGCCAACCTGCACAACGCCAAGAAGGCCAATTCCGGCGTCGTCAACATCGTCGGCCAGCACGCCACCTACCACATCGAATATAACGCGCCGCTGACATCGGACATCGAAGGTCTGGCGCGGCCGATGTCGTCCTGGGTCCGGACCTCGCCGGACGCCAAATCGGTGGCCCGTGACGGCGCTGCCGCCATTGCCGCGGCCAAGGGCGCGCCGCCGCAGATCGCGACCCTGATCCTGCCGGCCGACACCGCCTGGAACGAAGCCGACGGGATCGCCGCGGTGCCGGTGCCGCCACAGCGCCAGAGCTACTCTCCGCAGGCCGTCGACCACGCGGCCAGGGTGCTGCGCAGCGGCGCGGACACCTTGTTGCTGATGACCGGCAGCGCGGTGACGGAGAAGGGACTGGCGCTGGCGGCGCAAATCGCCGGCAAGACCGGCTGCAGGGTGATGGGCCCGCTGGCCAGTCCGCGGATGGCGCGCGGCCGCGGGCGGTTTTCGATCGACCGGGTGCCTTACGTGATCGAACTGGCGCAGGCGGCGCTGAAGGGCTTTCGGCACATCGTGCTGGTCGAAGCCAACGATCCGGTGGCGTTTTTCGCCTATCCGAACAAGCCGAGCCTGCTGAAGCCCGAGGGCTGCGAGGTCCATCGCATGACCGAAAGCGGCGACAATTCGGTCGCGGCGCTGGAGGCGCTGGCTTCGGCGGTGGGCGCCAAGCCGGCCGATGTAAAGCCGCAGACCCATGTGGAACTGGTCAAGCCGACCGGTGCCTTGACCCACGCGTCGATCGCGCAGGCGATCGCCATGGCTATTCCGGATAATGCTATCGTCGTCGACGAATCCGTCACCACTGGGCGAGCGTTTTTTCCGGTGATGGCGGCCGGCGCGCCGCACGACTGGATCCAGAATCTGGGCGGCTCGATCGGATATTCGACGCCGGTCGCGACGGGTGCGGCGATCGCCTGTCCGGACCGCAAGGTGATCTGCATGGTCGGCGACGGCAGCGCGATGTACACGCTGCAATCGCTGTGGACCCAGGCGCGCGAAGGCCTCAACGTCGTCACGATTGTGTTCGCTAATCGCATCTACCAGATCCTGCGCGGCGAGTTCGACGGTGTCGGTGCCGGCGAGCCGGGACAGCGCGCGCTCGACATGCTCAGGATCGATCGCCCGACCATCGACTTCGTCGGGCTCGGCAAGGGCATGGGCGTGCCCGGCCGCGCGGTCGACAATGTCGACGATTTCGTCAAGGCGCTGGCGGAAGCCATCGCCGAGCCGGGGCCGCGGCTGATCGAAGTGCAGATGTGAGGGGCGCGCGCCGGCGCCCTCTCAGGCGGAGGCGACATGCAGACCGAGCTCAACAAGGTCGTCACGGCATTATCGGAATTTTACGCGCACGAAACCTTCCTGCTCGAAAAGGACGTCGGCGAGCGCGCGCTGACGCACCGGCTGGCGGTGCATCTCGAACATCAGTTTGCCGGCTGGCAGGTCGACTGCGACTACGACAGGCTCGGCGAGCGGACGTTGCGGCTGCCGCACGGCACCATCGTCTCGACCGACGATCACCTGGCCAAATCGATTTATCCCGATATCGTCGTGCACCAGCGCGAGATTCCCAACAATCTGCTTACCGTCGAGGTACGGAAATCCGCCAACCACCAGCCGCTGGAGCATGACCAGCACAAGCTGCAGGCGCTGACCGATCCGCATCTGTGGTTCGCCTACTGGATCGGTGTGTTCGTGACGCTCGGCAAGAAGCAGGTCACGGTGTCGGAAGTCTATACCGGCGGCGTGATCGATCAGCCGCTGTCGATCTGGTTCGCCGAACGATTGCGGGATGTGGGCGTGAATGCGGGGTGAAACCTGGCGAGAGGAGATTGCAATGAGGTTCAAAAATCTGTTCGCACGCCCGGTGCTGACGCTCGCCATTGTCGTCGCGGCATCGCAAGCCTGGAGCCAAAGCGCTCCCGCGCCTGCCGTGGACGCGCTGCTCGCCAATCCAAAGATCGTCAAGGCGCTCGAGGATATCAAGGCGGATGACGCGAGGACGTTCGAGGAACAGAAGCGCATCACCGAAATTCCGGCGCCGCCCTACAAGGAGAAAGTCCGCGCCGAATATTACCTGAAGCGGATGCAGGAACTCGGCTTCAAGGATGCCGCGATCGACGGCGAAGGCAACGTCATCGCGCTGCGCAAGGGCTCCGGCGGCGGCCGTCCGAAACTCGTGGTCTCGGCGCACCTCGACACGGTATTCCCCGAGGGCACCGACGTCACGGTGAAGGAAAAGGACGGCGCCACGATCGCGCCCGGCATCGGCGACGATTCTCGCGGGCTTGCCGCACTGCTGGCGCTGGTCAAAGCCATGAACGCCAACGCCATTGCCACCGTCGGCGACATCATGTTCGTCGGCACCGTCGGCGAGGACGAGCTCGGTAATTTGCGCGGCGTCAAGGCGCTGTTCCGCGATCACAGGGATATTGACGGTTTCATCTCGATCGACGGGCTCGGCATCACCCGCGTCGTCAACCAGTCGACCGGCAGCCATCGCTACGAATTCATCTTCAAGGGACCCGGCGGCCATTCCTTCCAGGAGTTCGGCCTGCCGAGCGCGATCCACGCCATGGGCCGTGCGATTGCCAAGATCTCCGAATTGCAGCCGCCGTCCGATCCCAAGACCACTTTCACGGTCGGCACCGTTGCCGGAGGCACCTCGGTCAACGCCATTGCGGCGGAAGCGCGGATGGCGGTCGACATGCGCTCGAATTCGACCGAGGAGCTGTTGAAACTCGAGGCGCGTCTGCTTGATCTCGTCAAAGAGGCGGTGGCGGATGAGAACGCGCGCTGGAAGTCCGACAAGCTCACCGTCGAGGCGAGGATGATCGGCGACCGGCCGGCCGGGATCGTGTCGGTGGACTCGCCGATCGTGCAGGCGACGCAGCGCGCGGTCACCGCGGTCACCCGCGCGCCGCGCGTGACGTTTGCGGGTTCCTCGACCGACTCCAACATCGCGATGTCGCTCGGCATTCCCGCGGTGACGATCGGCGGAGGCGGTGAGGGCGGCAACTGGCACTCGCGCAATGAATGGTACAAGCCGACGGATGCGTATCACGGCCCGCAAAGCGCGCTGCTGACGATCCTGATGCTGACCGGATTGGACGGCGTGACGCAGCCGGCGCTGGTGGTGCGGCAGGCTGCGAAATAAGGCTTTTCGCGTTCTGCACCGCGTTCCCATGTCGCTATCCGGACAAATTGTCAGCAAATTGCGGTCAAAGCCGCATTCAAATGTTCCCGCGCAGCATGATTCCGGAAAGGCATCATGCCCAATGTCGACGTGCGTAAAGGGGAACTTTGCATGGCCTACAGGATCGTGGCGGAGCGGGAAAACGAAACCGTCAGGATGGACAGGATGAGTTCGCTGATGGCGCTGGCCAAGGCGCGGGTGTGGGCCAGCGAGGGCTGGGACGTCACCATCATCGTCAGGGACGAGGATGAGTTGGCGCCCGCGCAGGGAGATCGTCTGCTGCTGGTGTGATTGGTTGTCGGCGCCATTGGCGCGAACCGGAAAAGGCCGCCTGGAGGGCGGCCTTTTTTATCGGCTGTCTTGTTGCCTGCGTTGCTACTTCGCGGTGTCGGTCTTCGCCTTGCTGACCTTCTTGGCGGTCTTCTTGGGCGCCATCTTGTCACCCTTGCTCGGGCCGTCGCCGCTCTGCACCGCGGTTCCGGTGGTGCCGCCCGCCTTGTCCTGGGCAAACGCCGGGGCGAGAGCGGTCGACGAGACAAGGGCCAGTGCGGTGGCGGCGAGGATCAGTTTGCGCATCGGATGTATCTCCTTTTTGAAGCGTTTTTACCGGCGCGCTTCAACGGCAGCCGCGTTGCATCCGTTCCCTGGCCGGAATCAGTTGTCCGTGAGTTCTGCGTGAGCGCGCGGCGCGCGGAATGCGGCGCGGATCGAAGCCGCGCTGTGACCGCGCCCCCCCCCCCCCGGTATTTCCTGAAACGACGGAACCGGGGAACCTCGGCCGGCGTTATGCTTGCGGGCAGGCTCGAGGAGATGCGCCATGCACTGGCGATCAGCAACCGCGGATGCCGACGTGATGCGCGGCACCGGCGAGGACAATATCCTCTACGCAACCGGATGGACCATCAGTGGCCTGGCGACCCTGGCCACCATCGTCGCGGTCTGGGTGTTCGGAATCTGATTACTTTATCGCTGCAGGGCCCGTTTGCCGGCCGGTCGTGCGCGGTGCGCGTTTGCGCCCGAAAAGCCGGCCGCTGATCGGGCAGCCTAAAAGATTCTTTGCCCCGCCCGCATTCTTAACTTGATATTTGTTCTTTGTTTGTTCTCTATGGGCTCCAACCCCGGTGAGGTGAGCCATGGACAACAGACTGAACGAAATCCGTAGGAAAATCAGGTTCTTGCGTACGCAAATGCTTGATGCCGAGAATGCCATCCGCAAGCAGGTCAATCGCGACGAGGACTGCGCCGAGGCCTCGGTGCAGCTGATGGCCATGCGCGTCGTGATGCTTGGCCTGATCGGCGAGCGAAACCGGCTGGGCGGCGAGGAGCGGCTGCTCGATGTCGAGGAGCGGCTGAAGGCGGATACCCGCGTTGTCGGCAGAGGGCCCTTGAAAGGCGCGCGCGGCCGCCGTGTGCGATGACCTGGAATCCAAGAACCTGGAATCCGAGATACTGGAATCGAAAATCCAGACCCTGCGCAGGCAGATCGTCGAATTGGCTTCGACGATCCGCAAGCTCGATCAATCCGGCCTGGGCAGTGCGAGGGCGCAGCTCCTGCTTTCGCGCAAGCGGGCGGAGCTGGAAGATTTGATCAAGAGAGGCCGCTGCGATGTCGCCCGATCCGCTCCGATGGTACGACCCCAACGCGGATAACCCGCCCTGGATCAAGGCGCTCGCCGAGGCCCGCACATTGGCCTGCCGCGAAGGCTGGTGCTACCAGCACGTTCAGGCCATCATCGTCTCGATCGACCAGTACGCGGAATCGGCGCTCGGCAATCGCAGCTATTTCCTCAACAAGCCGCACCGCATCGGCGGCGGCCGGAGCGATAATATTCCCTGATGCAGCGCGTCACCGCTGACGGCTTGCGCCGCGCGACTTCCTGATCGGCTGACGATCACGGAACAGGGCATCCCTTGAAGCGTTTGCCTTCATGACCGAGACGCTGCTGACGGTGATTGAAGATTCCTTCCAGATCGGCTGGGACTATCTGGAGGCCACGGGCGAACTCGGCGATCCCGACACCGCGGCCAATCACCTGCTCGATACCATCGAGGCGATGGTTCGCCGCGGCGAGCGGCGCCGGTTGCTGCTCTCCAACAAGGCCATCGCCGCCTATCAACGATTCAGAGCTGAACAGCGATTGCCGCTGGCTTCATAGGAACAGCGCGCGTTCGGCAGCGTTCTCTCGCGCGGGGTCAGTCATACCTCGCGAACCCCGGGGAGGAATTTGATGGAACGCGGGCTCAAGAGCGCTGAAGCGTATCGCGCGACGGCCTTGCTCTGCCGCCAACAGGCCGCGTGCGATCCGGACAATAGCTGGAAATTGCTCGGCGAAGCCGAGCGGTGGGAATATCTCGCCGAACAGATACTGGCGTCGCGCCAGAAATATCTGGCGGCCGAAGGAGCCGTCATCGGGACCGGGATGCTTAACCTCCCGCCTTCGCAGTCGAACACGATGGCTGCTCCCTGGTCGCGGGCCCTGCCTTCGAAACCGCCCCGCCTCGGGTAGTCCTGTGCGGGGATGGCGCCGCCTGATGCGGCATTTCACCGGCCGCGACTGATTTCCGATCAGCCCGGGCGTTTCCCGATCGAGATGGGAAAGCGAGTTCCCTTAGCCGCGCGCCGGGATCGCGAAAACGGGACGGAACCGACCGTGCTCCGGTTCATTGATGTCTCGACGTTCAGGGGAAGCAAACGATGGCAGAGCAGAATCCGACCAAAACCGACGGGCAGGTCCCGGCACGGCCGCACGATTCAGGCAGCTAGGCCAATGAAACGGTCGATGGCCTCGACGCCGAGACCGAGGCGTTGCGGCACGCTGCCGAAGATACGCCGTCCGCCGCAAAACCCGACGACGTCGAAAAGGTGCCGGTGTTCGACCGGGCAGGCCGGGCGCCGAAAATCTGATCGGGACCAACGCGCGCAAATTGCGCGCGCATTAAATGCAGGTGAAGCCATGAAGTTCGGATACGCACAACCCTTCGCTTTCAAGGTCGGACATCGCCCATTCAAGGCCGGTCATCGCCCGGAGACGGTCGTTTCCCGCGTTCGCCACGGCGTCACCGAGATAATGCTGAGCGACGGCCGTTTGGTTCGCGCGACACTTCACGTCAAGGCGGTCAAGGTCGATCCGAACAAGCCGGGGTCGGTCGACGTTTCATACAACATCGTCGCCGAGATCATGAACACGCCTGATATGCCCATCCTCGACGTGCACGAGACGATTCAGTGATGCGCCGCCCTTCGTGAGACGAAGGGCATCGGATTTGGGCGCGCTACCGTAGCACGGCCCGCTTGCCGCCGGTCAGGAGCAGCCCGAGCCTGCGTCCGACCAGCAGGCCGAACACCAGCAGCAGGCACCACACCGGCAGGAAGAACAGCGTCAGGATGCCGGCATCTTCCGGGTCGGTTCGCATGACCCATTTGACCACGCCCACCGGCGCGAACAGCCCGACCGCGCCGCCGACCAGCGCGGTGGCCGTCATGATGAGTTTCTGCGGGATCATCGACAGCCGGTTCATTTCCGGATCAGCGCGAGCGCTTCCCGATAGAGATGGGAAAAGCAGATCATCAGGGCGCTGATCAGCAGGAACACCGCAAACCGGTCGTAGTCGGCGGCGGTCAGCGGATTGAACTCGAAGTGCGGCGGCATGAACGCCCACCACACGATCGGGATCGTGAGCAGGACCGCAAAGGTGCCCGCCGGCGCGCCGCCCAGCAGGCTCGCCAACAGGATTGCCGGGACGAAGCCAAAGAAATACAGCGTCGCCCCGAATGACAGTGCGAAGACTTCCTGCATGGTGGCCGCGAAAACCACCGCGACGAACGCGGCGGCGAAGGCAGACAGCGACCACGGCCGCAGCAGATAATCCGTATGCCGGCGCATCAAATCTCCCAAAAATCCGACGCCAAAAAGCGCAGGCTAGCGAAGCGAGACCGGAAAGAAAAGGCCGGGCCGGGCGCCAGCCGCCCCCATCGGGCCCGCCAACTCCCCCATCAGGTAACGTGAGGCCAGTCACGGAGGCCCGCCGGCGGTTTGCCTACGGTCAGCCCATCAGCGGGGGATGACCCATGGGCTACACCTGGATTCTCGATCTCGGCATGATCGCTGTCGACATTTACTTCTGGTGCAAGGAGCGCAACAAAAAGCCGCTCCCCAAGATCGTCGGCTCGGTGCCTTACGTGCCGCTCAAGCAGCGATCGTCGGGCGATCGGTAGCTCGCAGGACCTGCCACGGAGTCCGGGCATGGAAGGGCCCCGACCGCTGTGGACCCGCGGGGGACGGCATTTCCCATCTCAGGCTTTCGACTTGGTAGGTGGGAAAGCCTGCAGTAAGCCGATGTAGTGCCGCCTGTCTGCCAGTTCAGACATTACTCCCACACCGTATTTTGTCCGGCTATCGTGAGGTACGGCGCGTCTTCTCGCATTTCGACGAGGCCGATCTCGACTAACTTTTCCAAATGCTCTTTGTTGATCATCCACGATCGCCGCGCCGCGATATCCTTTAATGTCCATCGAAGATCAATCGCGTCCAGCCCGAACTGAGCAAGCGGATCCATATCGTCATTCATTTCATTTTTTCGCTTTCAGTCATAAGGCCCGGTTCGCTGGCGTGGGTCATAAGCGCGCATACAACGGCGGTCCCTGCCACTTGTTCCCGCACTTTCCCGGCCCCGATTGTTGCGTTGAGCGCATTTTACAACCTATTTCGGCCTCATATCGGAACCAGAGCGACTGGTTGCGCTTAGTTATGTGCATGCAACATACCGTCCCGAAGATAGTGTTGGATACGATCGCGGCGGCGGCAATGGTCGCCGTACTGCTTTACGTCGTATTCGGCCCGGCAATTTGAAGGCCGCCCGTGGCTGGTAGCCCGCCCAAATGCGACCTGGAAGTTGAAGCAGATGAGGCTTTGGAAGCGGCGCCGAGCGGGCCGGAGAAGTTTCAAGCTTTGAAAAAGGCCGGGTTGCTGCGCAAGGCGGCCGATGCCGGGGGGTCACATTCGCAAAGCGTGGCAGGCCGCGGAAGCGAGGCCGCCTCGATCTGCCATGTTTTCCTGAGTTCGCCTTACCGCAAATCCTGTCGGCTTTGACCTGTTGATCCCGCGTTATGTCGCGGAGCGGACAGACCGACCATCCGTCGACTTCTTTGCGTAACCCCTGCCGAGTATCTCTTCCAGATTTTTCCTTTTGCTGACAATTTTCGGAACATCGCATCGAAGCACTCGTTGACGGCTCAATACCATTTAACGAGGCATCGAGATGAAAACCGTTTTGTCAGCCATCACAGTTTGTCTTCTTTTGACAAGTGCTGCCCGTTCCCAGGACGCGACGACAGAGCCCGAGAAAGCTGACACCGCGAATGAAGATTGCTCAAAACAAGTGTGGCCGCATTTTTCGCCGGCGTGCCTCCGCAATATCGATCGAGCAATCAACGTTCGTTTAGTTACGGCAAACCGTCGTTGACGCGGAACGATAGATATTCGCGCTCGTTTGCCTTTCGTAAATCAACCCAAGTGGGATAATCCGCAGTTCATCGACGAAAAAGAGTCGGGTCGCGCTCGACGTATTGGCTCTCCAACGCTTCATTTGAACCGATCAACTGCCGAACCCGGCCGGGTGCCTTTGCACCGGGCCGAGCGCGCTACCGCTTACTTGGCCGGAAAGCGCATTTCGCCGGCGCGGATTCCTGCGCCGGTGAGATATGCGATGATAATGTGCGCCGTCGGAAGCCAGATGTAGCCGCCCGAGACGGACTCAAGTTCGTCGGTCATCAGTTCGCGCGTTTCATTGCTCTGCTTTTCCATTGTCGTCTCTCTTGCTGGTGGTGGGAGGATTATTCCTGCCACCTCTTTGGACGGCAAGAATAAGCGCAGGACGCTGCTTGGCACTGTGTCGGTCATCACCCTTCACCAGGAAAACAGGGAGGGTGGATCGCGCCGACGTGTCCGCCATAACAAATTTCTGTTTTTCGGAAATATTGCTTGACGACGAACCCAAATCAGCGATATATCGATTGGGTCCTGTCCCCCAGAGGGGCGTATCGCGATCGTTACGGACGCGGGATGGGATGCGGTGGACGCGGCAGCGTCGGG
>JBOHIT010000789.1:0-4915 GCA_050726155.1 Bradyrhizobium sp. | reverse complement strand
GGCTATGTCGGCGGCATGTCGATGAACAACAGCTGGTTCAGCTGGTTCTGGTCGATGTGGGGCAACAATTGCGACGTGCTGATGCCGCCCTATGAGCGCGACAACGCCAAGCTCGCCGCGGCCGGCTGGAAGTCGAGCATGACCGACCCCTGCATGCAGAAGACGGTCGAATATTGGTGGGACGCCATCAACACCCACAAGATCGTACCGCGCGGCATGCCGGCCTATGACCGCAACGAAGCCAACGCCGTGTTCATGTCGGGCGACGCCGCGTTCACGGTGGCGGACTCGCTGTGGTGGGGCACGTTCAACGATCCGGCCAAGTCGAAGATCGCGGGCAAGGTCGCCGCCACGCGCTTCCCGCTCGGTCCCGACCGCGCCAAGCCGTTTGCCTGGGACGATATCTGGGGCTGGGCGATTCCGAAGTCGATCGCGCCGGAGCGCAAGAAGGTGGCCAAGGCGATGCTGGAAGCCATGATGCTCGACAAGGAGGGCCAGAAGAAGCTGTTCAAGGCGACCGGCGCGCCGCCGCCCAACACCGAGTTCTGGGCGGAAATCGCGGCGGAAGATTCCTTCATGAAGCTGTTGAAGGAATCGGTACTGGATTCGCCTGACAAGGTGCGCGGTGCCTATTACTTCCCGCAATGGCCCGCCGTGCACAAGGCGTTCAACGACACCGTCACGAAGGCCGTCACCGGCAAGCGCGAGGATATCGCGAAGGTGCTGGCCGAAGGCGGGCCGTTGGTCAGCAAGGCCGCGCAATAGTCGATGAGCAAATGTCCCGCCGCGGGAGATCGCGGCGGGATTGTTTTGGGCCTCTCTAGTCTGGTATCGGCGGGTAAATGGCAGCGATCTCACTCAGCAAGCTCAACAAGCATTATGGCTCGCTGTTCCACGCCGTAAAGGACGTCGATCTCGAGATCGCCGACAAGGAGTTCGTGGCGCTGGTCGGGCCGTCCGGCTGCGGCAAGTCGACGACGCTGCGCATGATCGCAGGCCTGGAGGACATCACCAGCGGTGACATCCGGATCGGCAACCGGGTCGTCAACGACCTGCCGCCGCGCGACCGCGACATCGCGATGGTGTTCCAGAATTACGCACTCTACCAGCACATGAGCGTGTACGACAACCTCGCCTTCGGCCTGCGCAACAAGAAGACCCCGGAAGCCGAGATCAAGGCCGCGATCGACCGCGCCGCGAGCATGCTCGGCCTGCACGAATTGCTGGCGCGCAAGCCGAAGCAATTGTCCGGCGGCCAGCAGCAGCGCGTCGCGCTCGGCCGCTGCATCGTGCGCAATCCGGAAGTGTTTTTGTTCGACGAGCCGCTGTCGAACCTCGACGCCAAGCTGCGCGCGCAGATGCGGATCGAGATCAAGCGGCTGCATGCCGCCATTCCGACCACCTCGGTGTTCGTGACCCACGACCAGGTCGAGGCCATGACCTTGGGCGACCGCGTCGTGATCATGCGCGACGGCCGGGTGCAACAGGTCGGCACGCCGCTGCAGGTCTACGGCAAGCCGGCCAACAAATTCGTTGCCGGTTTCATCGGCGCACCGGCGATGAATTTTGTCACCGTGACCGTGCGCGGCGATGGCAGCGCGACGACGGTCGAGGCGACGGGCCTCAAGCTGACGGTGCGCGACGCCGATGCGCGGGCGCTCGTGGCCTATAACGGCAAGCCCGTGATCATGGGCGCGCGGCCGGAACATTTAGCACTCGGTGAAGGTGCGCCGGGCGCAAGCTTTGACGCGCATGTCGATGTCGTCGAGCAGCTCGGCTCCGAGATCCTGCTCGAAACGCGCGTCGGCAGCCACGGCATCACGGTGGCCCGCGTGCCCGCCGAGACCGTGATCGCCAGCGGCGATCAGGTCCGCGTCTCGGCCCAGCCCGGCCGGCTGCATTTCTTCGACCCGGAGACGGAATTGCCGATTACGACTTCGTAGGGTGGGTTAGCCGAAGGCGTAACCCACCGCCGATGCAAAGAACGAAGATGGTGGGTTACGGCTTCGCCTAACCCACCCTACGCACCTGCGTCCGACGTTATCGCTTCACGGCGCCGGTCGGGGTCGCAAACCCGTCCATGGTCCGGATGCGCTTTTCGAGCCACCAGCCATATTCGGGCGCCCAATCCTCGAACTTGCGATTGATGCCGAGATCATGGGCCCAGTGATGCGCGATGTTGGGATTGTACTGGGATTGCCGGCCCACCGCGATCAGGTCGGCCTGGCCTTTTTCGAGCACCGCTTCGGCCTGCTCGGCCTCGAGGATGATGCCGACCGCCATGGTCGCGACCTCGACTTCCTTGCGGACGCGCTCGGCATACGGCACCTGGAAGCCGAGGCCGCGCGGCACTTGCGCCGCCGTCGCCGAACCGGAAATACCGCCGGAGGAACAGTCGACCACGTCGACGCCGCGGGCCTTCAGTTCATGCGCCAGCGCCACCGTGTCATCCATGTTCCAGCCGTTCTGCGCGCCATCGACCGAGGACACCCGCACAAACAGCGGCATCGCGGCCGGCATCTCGCGCCGCACCGCCTCGACGATTTCGAGCGGCAACCGCATGCGGCCCTTGCGATCGCCGCCATACTCGTCGTTGCGGGTGTTTGAGATCGGCGAGAGGAACGAGGCCAGCAGATAGCCGTGCGCCATGTGAACCTCGATGACGTCGAATCCGGCTTTGACGGCGTTCTTCGCGGCGTTGGCCCAGGTCTTCACCATGGCTCGGCAGTCTTCGGTGGTGAGCTGGCGCGGCGTCAGCCATCCCGGCGCGACCGGTTCGCTGGTCGGACCGACCGGCTGCCACAGTTTCGCGCCCGCCTTGATTTCTTCCGGCGTCAATGGACCCATGCCGTCCATGGCACGCTGCGACGATGATTTGCGGCCGCCATGCGCGAGCTGAATTCCGATCGCGGTGTTTTCGCGCCGCATGAAGGCGACCAGCGGCTTGAAGCTTTCGGCCTGTGCCTCGTTCCAGATGCCGAGATCGAACTCGTTGATCAGGCCGACCTCCTCGACGCCGGTAGCCTCGACGAACACGAGGCCGAAACCGCCGAGCGCGTACCGTCCCAGATGCACCTGATGAAACATGCCGCAGGTCGCGCCGGGATCGGCGCGGTAATGCACCATCGGCGGCACCACCAGACGGTTCTTCAGCGTCAGGCCGCGAATGTTAAACGGCTGGTACAGCAGGGGGCGTGCGGCGTCGGACATGGATGGCCTGGGGTGTGAGGTGCGGAGCCAATAGTAGCGAATGGGAATCCGAGGTCCAGCCGCCGCTTGCATGTCTCGCATGCGGCGGCGCGCGGGTGGCAAGCCCTGTTTGCGTTCGCCGCTATTCGGCACCAACATCGACATCGAGGTTGGCCGCCCTCAGTGCTGCAATGGTCGCCTCAAGATGAGACCGGTCTCGGGTTTCGATAACGACCTCCAGCACCACGGCCTTGGCTGGCAGATCGGTGAAGATGCGTTGATGGGAAACCTCGACGATATTGGCAGCTGCCTTGCTCAGGACACCGACAACCGTGCCTAGTTGACCGGGCCGATCCACGATGTCGAACTTCAGTTTCGAAAGCCGGCCTTCCCTCGCGAGTTGACGCGTCAGCACGCCGGACAGCAGCCGTGTATCGATATTGCCTCCGCTCAGCACCAGGCCGAGCGAACGGCCCTTGAAGCGCTCTTGATGGGCGAGTACGGCCGCCAGGCCTGCTGCCCCGGCGCCCTCCGTCACCGACTTCTCAATGGTAATGAGCAGGCTCAGCGCATGCTCGATCTGCTGTTCGGTGACGAGCACGATATCATCGACAAGCGCGCGCACGATGTTTGAGGTGATACGGCCGGGCGCCTTGACTGCAATGCCCTCCGCGAGCGTATCACCGCGCATCGGAAGATTTTCGCCCTTGAAGAGGTTGTACATCGAAGGATAAAGCGCGGCTTGCACGCCGACGATCTCGATGTCCGGCTTGAGGGTCTTGGCGGCTACCGCCATGCCGGAGATCAGGCCACCGCCCCCGATTGGAACAATCAGGGCGTCGAGATCAGGCACCGAAGCCAGCATCTCAAGCGCGATGGTGCCCTGACCGGCGATGATCATGGGATCGTCGTAGGGATGGATATAGGTCACCCCCTGCGCGCGACCGTGGTCGGTGGCAAGGGTGGCGGCGTCCTCGAGCGTTGCTCCACCCTCGATCACGGTCGCGCCATGCCGGCGCGTATTCTCGATCTTGACCGTCGGGGTCCCCACCGGCATGAAGATGGTTGCGGGAATCGAAAGGGAGGCCGCGTGATAGGCCACCCCCTGTGCGTGGTTGCCCGCCGAGGCGGCTACCACACCGCGCCGCCGTTCATCGGCGGACAGCGCAGACAGCCGGTTGAGCGCGCCACGCTCCTTGAACGTCGCTGTAAACTGCAGGTTTTCGAACTTGAGCCATACGGCCGCGCCCGTGATGTCGGACAGCGTACGACTACGCTCAAAGCTGGTCCGTGTCACGAAGCCGGCGAGTACGCTGGCCGCTATCTCGACGTCGCGAAGGGTAACCGGCAGGCCTGCGAGGGAAGCTTTCAACATCTCGGTCATGGTCATCACATCTCTGCTGACACATTCCACGCGGCAGGCCAAACCAGATATAGGCCTCGGGAATTTCTGCAACAAGAAGCATGTCTCGCATGCGGGAGGTTTCGCAAGGTGGGCAAAGCGGAACGCGTGCGCACCCTACGAAGCGTTACCCCGCCGCTGCGCGCGCCACCATACCGCGAACGCGATCATCACAGCACCGGCCAGCCCGAACCAGGTGATGGCGTATTGCATGTGATCGTCCTTGAGGTGGACCCTTAAGGGCCCCGGCTTCGGGATGCCGCTGTCAGGCACCGGCGATTCCAGATCGACATAGAACGGCGCGACCGTCTTGCCGCCCTCGCC
>JBOHIT010000788.1:0-6811 GCA_050726155.1 Bradyrhizobium sp. | reverse complement strand
CTCCAACACCCACATCCTCTCAGCCAGGAGGCGATCTACGCCACCTCGCCACGCACGCCGCGACAGCGGCTTCGTTCAATCCCAAAACGCAAGAAAATCGATCGGCGCCCCAGTCTAGAGAATGGATGTCGGTTACAAGAACAAGCAAGCAGAGGTCGACCAGCGCCCGGAATGTGATGTGAGCTTGTAGTCGCTAATGCGCGACGCGAGCGCGCACGCGGGCAAAACGCGAGGGCTTCTTCTCGACGCTGCCCTCGGGACCGTCGGGATTTTTGTGTTTGATGCCATGCTGATGAAGTTTGAAGGAGCATCATATGGCTATCGAGAAGTAATAATAAATTGCGGTGGTGATGATACCACGAGAGGAGACATCAAATACGTTGCGGCTTGCACGATTGGGTCGTGCCGACACGGACGTGGGGAATTGGAACCACCAACACAATTCACCCGTTTCAGTTCTTGCATAAAGCCTAACAAATGTTAGAAAACTCTTAGTTCAGAATAGGGGGTGTTCCACAAAGTTCATCGCTCCCGCACCACCAAAGCAGAAAGCTAGGCATGGCATACACAGCGTTCAAATCGGATTAATTACCTAAGTCAAAATCGGCGACTGGTAGGCGTTGGAGAAAGGTTCACTTATGTCCGCACTTGCTCTTAATAATGTTGAGGTAATGTACAGCAATGTCATTCTGGCAGTAAAAGGGGTCAACATCACTGTTCCAGAACACAGTTGCACAGCTATGTTAGGGGCGAACGGAGCGGGGAAGAGTACTGTATTGAAAGCGATTTCCGGTTCGATCGCTTCCGAGGACGGCAGCGTGACTCGTGGCAGCATCACGCTATTCGGTGAGCAGATAGGACGTGTTGGAACGGAAAAACTGGTTGGCCGAGGCCTGGTTTTGGTTGCAGAGGGCCGACGAGTCCTTCCACATATGACCGTCGAGCAGAATCTAATAGTCGGTGGCCATGTTTGCCGCTCAACAGCGATAATGCGCCGGAATCTTCAATCGATCTACGATCGATTTCCCCGCCTATACCAGCTGCGCCAGCGGCTTGCCGGGCATCTGTCGGGCGGTGAACAGCAAATACTAGTCATTAGCCGGGCGCTAATGGCTGAGCCGAAGATCATGTTGATTGACGAGCCATCGTTGGGCCTGGCGCCGTTGATGGTAAAGAATATCTACGCAATGCTGGCCCAACTAAAGGCCGAAGGACTTACGCTGCTAATCGTCGAACAAAACGCTAAAGTTGCACTTGACGTAGCTGACCATTGCTACGTCATGGAAGAGGGCCGTATCGTCCTGGAAGGAAGCTCTACCGATTTGGCGCAAAACAAAGATGTGCGCGAATTTTATCTCGGACTAGATATATCCGGCGGCCGCAAGAGTTTTCGAGACATTAAGCATTATCGTCGTCGCAAGCGTTGGCTTGGATAATTTCTAATCACGGAAATATCTTCGCAGTTCCGGTCCATCAGCATTCCGAGGTGGACCGCGTTTCGTGAGGCGTCTGCAATCAAGGACCAATCTGGCAGTGAATTTACCCAATGATCAATCGGTCCAAGATGCTGAGCAGCATGTTCGTGTCATGCCCTCTGGCGCGAAACACCTACCATTTGATGATATCGGGAACCGGCGCGCTCGGATCAAGCACGGTGATGGCCCCTCCTTGCACCGTGGCGATATATCCTCTCAGACCGACAAGCGGGAATGACGACTGATCGGTCATTTTTATGTCGGCGCCAAAGCCCAACATGTCTTTTGCCGGAACGGTATAGTTGACCATGACCTCGCGGAGCTTTGCGCCAGTCAACTTGTCCGCGCCGCTTTGCTTGATTGTTTCGTCCAGAATGCGCGTTAGATAGAGCGCCTGACTGATTCCGAGAATGGTCGCGCTCTCCCATGAAGCCTTTAGCGCATATTCAGCTTTCAGTTTCTTGTAGAAATCGAACGCTGGCGTATTTTCGACCGGAGGAGCCATCGCCGCTGACTCGTAGCAGCCCTCTATCAGATTCAAACCACCCATGGCCTTGGCGAGAGCGCTGAGGCCATTATGCGCACCCAGGAGAAGCGGCACCTTCGAGCTGAGGCTGTCCAGCGCACGTTTTGTGGCCACGGAACCCGCCGTATTGGTCATCACTATGATAAGATCCACGTTCTTGTTGACCAATGCGAATACGTCCGTCGTCAGATCAGTTGGTTGCGGAGTGGTCCATACGACATCGACCAGTTCGACGATCGCGGCATTGTTCTTGGCGTATGACTTGATGCCGTTGACTGTATCGACCCAGGCGGGCGCAGCGTCCGAAGAAATAACGCCGATTTTCACCGGCCGCGTCATTTTCTTGTTCTTTTGGTACCAACTAAGGAACGTCGCTGCTTCGTGCGCGAGGGTTGGCCGGAGATTGAATATCCAGGGATTGGGAGCCCAGGTAAAGCCGTAGCCACCGACGGCACTCACCATAGGCACCTTATCATCGGGCAAGCGATTCTGGAGCGCAGCGGAATCGGCGCCACCCATTCCGAACATGGCGATGGGCTTGAGGTCATTCCGAATGCCCGGCCACATGCTGGCTACCTGCGCAGGATCATAACGGGCATCGAATCCCTTGTAGTTCAATTTGACGCCCGCAGCAGCTCCGCTGGTTTTATTCCACCAGAGCAGCACGGCCGCGCGCCCGCCGCTCCATGCCGGCATGACGTCGGCGTACGGCCCGGAAAAATCGGCCCAGCCCGGGATTGTGATTTCAGTTTCCGCCCGCGCCGGAGCGGTTGATATCATAGCCCCCAAGAGCAGTCCGGTGATGAGACCAAAAGTGTTGCTTCGCTTCATTTTCGTTTACTCCCCAATCAATTTGTTTGCTTCAAGAAGAAGTTAGAGGCAGCTCGGAGTGATTGTCGCTTCAGTAGGGATATGGCCAGATGCGATAGGACGATTTCAAAATGCCCCAGCGGTGCATCAAGCCTTTCGGCTCGAATAGAAGCGAGGCAGCTATCATAACACCCAGGATCATGTTGTAGCTCGCGAATACAATTTCTCCGCCAAGATTTGGAAAGGCGGTCATGGCGACGGGCGCCAAGCTGGTAATTGCCTCCTGGATCGAACGCACAACCACCACCCCAACGAGTGCGCCAACGATCGAACCCATCCCTCCCAAGATAATCATGGCTATCATCCAGATCGAATTGAACAGTCCGAACTGATCGACGGAAATGTAGCGGAGGTAATAACCCCACAAGGCACCGGCAACACCAGCGTAAAAAGAACCAACGAGAAACGCCTTCACCTTGGTAGTGACGACATCAACCCCCATAACGCCCGCGGCGGCATCGTCGTCTCGTACCGCGATGAAATCGCGACCATAGTGACTTCGCACGAGTCCGAACGCACCGTACACCATGAGGATCAAGACGACGAGGTTGAGAAGAAATAGACTGCCCTCGCCCGTAAACTTGAATCCGAACAGCTCAGCCGGTGGAACCGATAATCCCTTCGCACCGCCGAGCCAGGACGCCGGCAGGCTAATTATTGCAAAATGAAAGAAATAGTGTGCCGCGACGGTGGTGAGCGCAAGATAGAAGCCCCTAATGCGCGCGGCGACCAGACCGAATAAATATCCCGACGCAGCCGCAACCAATCCGCTTAATGGAATGACGAGCAAAAAACTGAGATTGAATCGGACGGAAAGGAGGGCCCCGGCATATGCGCCAACCCCCATAAAGGCTGCCTGCCCAAGATTGATCTGGCCGGCATAGCCGAGGTTGATCTGCAAGCCGACGACGGCGACCGCGGTGATCAAGGTAATATTCAAGACCGCCAGGAGCCGGTCACTGAGGATCAACGGTCCTGCTGCAAGGACTACAAAGAACAGAATGAGGCAAATCCATTGTTTTCCGGTACGGATTAACGCCAGGTCTTGCCGGTAAGTTAGAGGAAATACGCCTGCCGTGTCGCGGGACATCTCATATCCTCTCGATTGTTTTCCAGCCAAAGAATCCGGTCGGCCGCAAAGCCAACACAAGTAGCATCAGCACGAATGGCAGCACCGAACCAAGGCTGGCGCCCACGAAAGGATCCACGTATTTGGCGGTGAGTTTTTCTGCGATGCCTACGAGCGCGCCGGCAAGCAGCATTCCGCCAATCGATTCCAGCCCCGCCAACAGAGCAACCGGAATAGCGATGAACCCGATGTCCGACGCTAGGAAGTTGATCGATTTTCCATTCAGATGAGTGATTGCGCCCAGTGTAGCGATCAGCATCCCTAGGACCCACGCCACGGCCGTAGCATTTTTCACGGAAATCCCGAGGTCGAGCGCGGTCTGATGATCCTCCGCAACCGCGGTGAGACTGAGACCCAGGCGCGTCCGATTGAAAAACAGCGACAGACAGATCCCCAGAATAATGGCGATCATTCCGCCATATAGCAACGGGCCGATGATCAAGACACCTTCGATCATGAAAGGCTTTGTGGGCAGGATTGCCGGGAAGGTCCTAACCTGCGGACCAAACGTAACAAGAACAGCGCCACGCAAAAATATGAGCAGCGCGATCGTCATCATCACCATGGCGAACACACTTTCGCCGATCAACCGCGAGAAAAACACCCGTTCGATAGTGAATCCGGCCAAGGCAGCGAGAGCAAATGCCAAGGGCAATGCCGCGTACAGCGGCAAGGCCAACTCGACGACCGTAAACCAGACCAGAAATCCGCCAAGAACCACAAATTCACCTTGTGCGAGGTTAAACACTCGGCTGCACCGATAGATCACCCCAAAGCCGATCGCGACCATGCCGTAGAGCAGCCCCACCAGGGCGCCATTGATTAACATGGTAAGGAATGTCGTCATTGCTCAAACCTTAAGACTGGCATGGATGCGCGGGCGTTGTTGGCGGATTGAGGCTTCCGCGCCAGGAATTCTCCCCGCATCAGGCACATCCAGCAGCGGTACCCGTGCAACCAGAGTACCGCTGGTTCCTCCTTGATAGGACACAGGCACGGTCAGCTGCACCGAATCCGTGCCGATCGCGTACAGTCCTTCAATCATGTCGGAATAGCGGTGCTCGAGAAATTCGCGCTTCAGCTTCCGGGACCGGGTTAGCTCGCCGTCGTCGGGATCCAGGTTCTTCGGAAAATTTGCAAAGCGAGCGACCCGGGAACCCGCCGGCAGCAGCCTGTTGACTCGTTGAAGGGCATCGCAGACAAGTTTGTGAATCTCGGGCTTTTGAGCAAGATCGGTAAAGGTCGAGAATGAAATGCCGCGATCCTCCGCCCACCGGCCACACATTTCACCATCTATGTTCACCAGCGCCGCCACGAAGGCACGCGTCTCGTCACCCAGCACCATCACGTCCCTGATGAACGGGCTAAAGCGCAACCGCGTCTCGATGTATTGCGGCGGGTAGCGATGCCCGTCCGCGAGCATGCGCATATCGGAAACCCGTTCAAGAAAAACTAGCTCCCCGTTCGCCGTTACAGTGACTGCATCGCCGGTGGCGAACCAGCCATCGACAATCTTCTCGTCCGTAGCCTTGGCTTTTCCGTAATAGCCAGCGAATCCTGAACCGCCTCGAACGAACAACTCATCGTTTGAAGCCAGCTTCCACTCGATTGGACCACCGTATGCCGGGTCACAGCTGAGGAAAGAGCCGACAGTTTCGACATCGTAGCATTCGCCACGGTGCAAGGTTAGTACGCCGACTTCCGTTGTGCCGTAAAGATTTCTGAGCGGCACGCCGAGCGCATGGAACATACGGAATACATCCGGTGCCATGGCTGTGCCGCCCGAAAGCACAGCGCGAGAGCGTGTAAGTCCCAGATTTTCCCGAACATGCCGAAGCACCAATGCATCCACCAGCGGGTGAAGGAGACGCGCCCAAAGCGGCGCAACGCACCCGTCCAGATGCGCACCACTGACAGCATGGCCAATCGACAATGCCCTACCGTACAGGAAACGCCGCACAAAACCCGCGTCAAGCATTCTCCCCTCAACGGTGGAGGCGAGGCTTTCCCATTGCCGCGGGCTGAACACCATGACGTCAACGGCAAGTTCGCGAATGTCGCTCTGGACCGTGTCGGGCCCCTCGGGAAAATTGACGACGAAAGGCACGACAAGTCCCAATGCCACACCGATGATCTGTTCCAGCGACCAGGCCAGCGGAATGTAACTGAGACATTCCATTCCCGGCTTGAGATCAAGGCAGTTGAATACCCGGGAGGCGTTGTCAAAAATGTAGCGGTGGGTGAGGATCACCCCCTTGGGCGAACCCGTGGTACCCGACGTGTAACAAAGAGTCGCCACGTCATCGAGCGATCCCTGTGCAATCAGCCCGTTCAGCTCTTCCGGTTTTTCTTTAAGTCTTGAATTGCCGAGTGCCTGGACAGCCTCAAATGAAAGCAAAAGGGGATGCTGATAAGACCAAAGGCCCTTTGCATCCCAGTAGATCACGGAGCGAATCCCCGGCAATTGCTTAAGGGAGGGAAGAACCTTGTCGACCTGCTCCTGATCCTGCGCCAACAGATATTTGGCGCCTGAATCGGTTAGAATGTATTCAATTTCGGCAGCCGTCGAATCCGGATAGATCGAAACGGATTTTCCACCCGCACTCTGGGCGGCGAACTGACACCAAAGATGCTCCGGCTCATTCTCGCCAATAATTGCAACGGTTTCTCCCCGCGACATACCCATTTCCAGCAATCCCGCCGCAAACGAACGAACATGGTTTGCAACTTCGGCACAGCTGAATTGACGCCAGATGCCCAATCTCTTGTGACGCTGTGAGACGACGTCAGGTGTGAGGCTCGCCCGAGTCA
>JBOHIT010000787.1:0-12508 GCA_050726155.1 Bradyrhizobium sp. | reverse complement strand
CGCAGGAGAACGCGCAATTCTCCAAAGCGCTGGTCGCGCCGAAGGACGGCGAACGTTGGCTGCTGGTGACGTCGGCCTTTCACATGCCGCGATCGATCGGGCTGTTTCGCAAGGCGGGATTTACGGTGGAGGCCTATCCGGTCGATTGGCGGGTCGGCGGCCGCGGCGATCTCATGGGTTTTTCGAACGTGATCCTCGACGGCCTGGGACGGACCGAAATCGCAATGCGCGAGTGGATGGGCCTGGTTGCGTACCGGGCCACCGGCAAGATCGACGATTTGCTGCCGGGACCGGCGCCGAAGTAGAGGTCGCAACCGGCGAACCGTCGGGCTAGAATTGCCGGCAACATACGATTGACGCCAAGTGGCGCAACGGGTTCGCCGATCAGGGAGTTAACATCATGCAACAGCAAACGCCGCCGGAAGCGTTCGATTTGAACGAAATGGCTGCCGATCTGATTAGCCTGTTGCGGCTCAGGACTACCGTGATCGGCATCAAGATGTTTGCGACCGTCGAGGAGATGGCGGCGATCCCGAAAATCCGGCGTCCGTCCGCGGTCCACACCACCGACCAGATCGTCAGCATGGCTTCACGTCTCGGCTGGACCGTCGGCATCACCGGGGAAGATCTCGTCGGCGCGCAATGCCGCGCCGTGATCGGTCTCGCGCCGCAGGACGAGAAATTTCTCGAAGGCAAAAACTATGTCGGCGTCTGGCATGGCACCGAGGAAGACGCGCGGCTGCGCCAGGAAGCGCTCGATGTGGTGCCGTATGGCCGCTATCAGGCGATGGCGGTGAGCCCGATCACCAGCGGCCGGCTCAATCCGCCGGATATTTGTCTGGTCTATGCGACGCCGGGCCAGATGATCATCCTGATCAACGGGCTGCAATATACCGGCTACAAGAAGTTCGAATGGGGCGTGGTCGGCGAGACCGCTTGCGCGGATTCGTGGGGAAGGGCGCTCAAGACCGGCGAGCCCTCGCTGTCGCTGCCGTGCTTTGCCGAGCGGCGCTATGGCGGCGTGCCCGACGAAGAGATGCTGATGGCGCTGCAGCCCGCGCATCTCGCCAAGGCCATTGTGGGCATGAAGCAGCTGGCCAAAAACGGCCTGCGCTATCCGATCGCGCCCTACGGTATCCAGGCCGACGTCCGCGCCGGCATGGGCGTTTCCTACGCGAAGAAATAGCCTTGCGAAATGAAATGGAAACCGTCATTGCGAGCGCAGCGAAGCAATCCATAGCGCTGCATAACGGATAGATGGATTGCTTCGTCGCTATGCTCCTCGCAATGACGAGTCTTAAGGGAACCTGAACATGTCCTCGTCGAAATTCGACATCGTCGTCTACGGCGCCACCGGTTTCACCGGCCAACTCGTCGCCGAATATCTGGCCGCGCAGTACAAGGGCGACAGCGGCCTGAAATGGGCGATGGCCGGGCGCAGCAAGGACAAGCTCGCCGCCGTGCGCGACGCGATCGGGGCTCCATCAGATACGCCGCTGATCGTCGCCGACGCCGGCGATCCGGCTTCGTTGAAGGCGATGGTGGATCAGACGAAATCCGTGATCTCGACCGTTGGCCCCTACCAGTTCTACGGCAACGAGTTGCTTGCGGCCTGTGTGGAGTCGGGCACCGATTATTTCGATCTCTGCGGCGAGCCGCTGTGGATGCGCCAGATGATCGACAAGCATGAAGCCGCGGCCAAGGCCAGCGGCGCGCGCATCGTGTTTTCGTGCGGGTTCGATTCGGTGCCGTTCGAACTCGGCGCCTTCTTTGTGCAGCAGGAAGCGAAGCGGGTGTTCGGCGCGCCGGCCTTGCGCGTCAAGGGTCGGGTGCGCGACATGCGCGGCACCCTGTCCGGCGGCACCGCCGCGAGCGCCAAGGCGACTTTCGAAGCCGTTGCCAAGGACCTCAGCCTTGTTGCGTTGCTCAAGGATCCGTTCGCGCTGACGCCCGGATTCAAGGGGCCGAAACAGCCACCGGGCAGCAAGCCGTCCTATGAGGAAGACCTGCAGTCTTGGATCGCGCCGTTCATGATGGCGCTGATCAACACCCGCAATGTCCATCGCTCGAACATGCTGATGGGCTTTCCGTACGGGCAGGAGTTCGTTTACGACGAAATGGTGCTGACCGGTGCGGGCGAGCGGGGCGAAGCCAACGCCAAGCTGGTGATGGCCGCAAACACCGAAAAGACCGGTCCCGGTGCGCCGAAGCCGGGCGAGGGGCCATCGAAGGAAGAGCGCGAGAACGGCCTCTATGACCTGCTCTATGTTGCCATCGCCCCCGATGGCCGCCAGGTCCGCGCCGCCGTGAAGGGCGACCGCGATCCCGGTTACGGCTCCACGTCGAAGATGATCTCCGAATGCGCGATCTGCCTGCTGCGCGACAGGCCGGACGTGCCCGGCGGCATCTGGACGCCGGGGGCGGCGATGCAGCACAAGCTCATCAAGCGGCTGGTCGACCATGCCGGCCTGACGTTCACGGTGGAGAAGTAGGCCTGCGCGACGCGACGATGAGGCCGCGCGGGCGACCGCTACGCCGCGCGGGGATCGTAGGCGTACATGAAATCCATCGTGCGCGCGCCGAGCGGCAGCAGCAGTTTCATCATGCGGTTGCGGATCCAGGCGCCGGTGGGGCTGAACTCGCGCTTGCTGTTGCCGTTGCGGCGGGCCAGCGCCACGATCTTCTCGGCACGCGGACGCCGCTCGGCCTCGAAATTCTGGAATGTCAGCGACAATTCCTGCTTCGCCGCCATCAGCCGTCCGAGCCGCATGGCGTCTTCCAGCGCCAGCGACGCGCCCTGGCCGGCATGCGGGCTGGTGGCGTGGGCGGCGTCGCCGATCAGAAGCGTCCGCTTGCGCGACCAGGTCGGCAAGGTCGCGACATCGAGCGTGTCGGTGACCACGATATTCTCGGCGGCGTCGATGATCGCTTGAATCGGATCGTGCCAGCCGGCATGGAATTTCCGCAAATGCTGCCGCAGCTGATCCTGGCTCATGGTGCGATAGGTCGCGGCGTCGACGCCGTGCGAGGGCTGCGTGCTCCACCACATCACGCCGTCATCCGGATCGGAGCTGCAGAAGCCGTAGCCGAAGAACCCGCTCTGGCCGAACGTCGTCACCACGCGCCGGCCGATCGGCGAATGCTCGATCACCGATCGCGGCACGAAGCCGCCGAAACCGATCAATCCGGTGTCGAACGGTTTCGGGCCATCCGGAATCACGTGGCCGCGCACCGCCGAATGGACGCCGTCGGCGCCGATCACAAAATCGCCCTCGGCAGCGGTGCCGTCGGCGAAATGCGCCACGACCGGCTGGTCGGCGCGATCCTCGATCGCCACCAGCCGCTTCTCGAACCGGAGCTCGACGTTTTCGCACCAGGCCTTGTTGACCAGCAACTCGTTCAGCGTGGCACGGCACATGTTCACCGCGGGCTGGCCGAACCGCGCCTCCATGTTGCGGTTGACCGAGCCGAGCCGGTCGCCGCCCTGCGAATAGAAGTCGAAGGATTCGGCGACCGAACCGCGCGCGATCATGTCGGAGGCGAGGCCGATCTCGGCCAGCACGTGCATGCCGTTCGGCGCGATCTGCAAACCGCCGCCGATGCCGGTAGAGTAGGGCCACGCCTCGAACACCTCGGCGTCGATACCCGCTTTCTTCAGAAAGATTCCCGTCACCGGCCCGGCGATACCGCCGCCGATGATCAGGGCTTTGGGTCGTCTCGTCATGCCTTGCTCCATGCGTCCGTGGGGTGGTAGGAAATTAAAGCTGCTAATTATCTTAGTAGCTAAGATTTAAACGGACTAAGATATGAAGCCGACCTTGTCAAGGCCGAATGCGCGGACCGCGCTGTTGCAGGAACTCGAAGAAGCGATGCGGCGGTCGTCGGCGCAGGGCGTGCTATTCGGGCAAACCGTTGCCAATGTGGCCGGAATTTCCGGTTCCGACCTCGAATGCTTGGATTTCCTCAACCTCGAGGGCCGCGTCACCGCCGGCCGTCTTGCCGAGGTGACGGGGCTGACCACCGGCGCCATCACCGGCGTGGTCGACCGGCTGGAGAAAGCCGGCTTCGTGCGCCGCGAGCGCGACGAGGCCGACCGGCGCAAGGTCTTTATCGTCACCGTGCCTGCGAGCGTCGCAGAGATCGGCCGGTTCTACGTGCCGATGCAGGCGGCGATGCAGAAGGTATGGAGCAGCTATTCAGACGCGGAGCTGCAATTGCTGCTGCGCTTCGCCAACCACGGCTACAAGGCCGTGCTGGAGGCGACCGAGGCGCTGAAGGGATTGATCGACGCGCCGAAGGCGAAGCCTAAGAAGCCGGAGCGGGCGCGGCGCTAAGCGTCCGGACAGACGCGGCCTTGTAGTGCTCGGCCGCGACGAACATGCCCCACATCAGGCCCAGCATCATCCAGAAATGCCGCCAATGGTCGGTGTCGATGATGAAGCTTTCGCCGACGGTGCCGAGATAGGCCGCGAACACAGCGAGATAGGCGCGCTGCCACGGCGCGCGGAGGAAAATGTAACGGAAACCATTCAGCGCCGTGAGCAGCACCAGCGCCGGATAGCAGAGGCCGGAGAGCCAGCCGCCCGACATGAACGCGTTCAGATAGGAATTGTGGGTGTCTTCGGGAAAGTAGCGGATGAACTGCAGCGGACCGATTCCGAACGGCAGATCGAGCGCCATCTCGGCGCCGAGGATATAGCGCCCGAACCGGCCGAAGCGGCCGGAGTCGTAGCTTTGATCGAAGCTGGCGCGCTGCTTGAACATCTGCGCGATCGAATCGAACGACAGCAGCACCGCGACCAACGCCGCCGCCAGCACCACGGCGATCAGCGCCATCATGATGATCCGCGAACGCTGCGCCTGCGACCGGCTGGTCAGCACCATCAGCGTCAGCATGAACATCGAAGTGAGGATCAGCCCGCCCCAGGCCGCACGCGAAAATGCCAGGAGGATCGCCAGCGACATGATGCCGAAGGCGAAGGTGTTGCGCAGCGATTTGCCGAACTTGTCCGACACCACGCTTTGCAGCGAAAACAGCGCCGGCAGGATCAGGAACGCACCGAGCACGTTGGGGTCCTTGAAGGTGCCGCGGGCGCGATCATAGAGCGTCAAGAGATCACGTCCGCCCGGAACGATGTTGAAGTAGCCCGCGACGCCCAGAGTCGCTGCGATCATCGCGCCGACGACGAGCCCACGCCTGAGCATGTCGAGCCGCGCTGCGGTGTCTTCCGAGATCACCATCGCAAACAGCAGCACCGTGATCGCCATGTACCAGGAGGTCGCGATCCAGGTCGCGACGCTGGGGCGGTCGATGGCGCCGATCTGCTGGTCGATCACGGAAATGGCGCTGATCGTATAGCCGGTATTGAGCAGGAACAGCGTCAGCAGCAGCGGGATGAACACCAGCCGCATCCTTAACGCCCCGGTGGCAAAGAAGATCACGCAAGCGAGCAGCGTTGCGATCTCATAGGGGCTGGGTTCGATGAAGACGATGGCCCCGGACGCACCGATCAGCCACACCATCGCGCGCTGCACCGCGAGCACGCCGGGCGCGGCACTTATCGACGGAAGGGACCCCTCGGCTGTCGCCGCATACGCCATTCGATACTCACGCAACACAACAGTGGAACGACTACTTCCGTCATTGTCTGCAACAAACGCGAAGCGTTTGTGCATGAGAGCGCAGCGAAGCAATCCATTGGGCAGCGAAGGAGGTGTGGATTGCTTCGTCGCTGCGCTCCTCGCAATGACGCCCGGTATTCCTTTAAATCAGTAAGCGTTCTCGTTCTTCGTCATCAGCGCCAGCGGCGTCTTGAGCAGGATGAAGAGGTCGAACAGCACCGACCAGTTCTCGATGTAATAGAGATCGAACTCGACGCGCTTCTGGATCTTCTCGTCGGTGTCGACTTCGCCGCGCCAGCCATTGATCTGCGCCCAGCCGGTGATCCCCGGCTTGACGCGGTGGCGCGCGAAATAGCCGTCGACGGCTTCGTCGAACAGCCGGCTCTGCAATTTGCCTTGCACGGCGTGCGGGCGGGGCCCGACCAGCGACAGGTTGCTCTTGAACACCACGTTGAACAGCTGCGGCAATTCATCGAGGCTGGTCTTGCGGATGAAGCGCCCGACGCGGGTAACGCGGTCGTCGTTCCGGGTCACGACCTTGGAGGCGGTGGGATCGGCGAGATGATGGTACATCGAGCGGAACTTGAAGACGTCGATCCGCTCATTGTTGAAGCCGAACCGCTTCTGGCGGAAGATCACCGGGCCGGGGCTGTCCAGCTTGACGGCGAGCGCCACCAGTCCCATGACCGGGAGCGCCAGCAGCAGGATCAGGAAGCCGACGACGTGGTCGAACAGCCACTTCATCACCAGGTCCCAGTCGGTGATCGGCGCCTCGAACACGTCGAGCGTCGGCACCTCGCCGAGATAGGAATAGGAGCGGGGACGGAACCGCAGCTTGTTGGTGTGGGCGGACAGGCGGATATCGACCGGCAGCACCCACAGCTTCTTCAGCATTTCGAGGATGCGGGTTTCGGCCGAGATCGGCAGCGCGAACAGCACGAGGTCGATGCGGGTGCGACGGGCGAATTCGATGATGTCATCGACCTTGCCGAGCTTCGGGCTGCCGGCGCAGGTGTCGAGCGCGCGGGCATCGTTGCGGTCGTCGAACACGCCGAGCACGTGAATGTCGGAGTCTTGCTGGATCTTGAGCGCCTCGACCAGCTGTTCGCCGTTCTGGTCCGAGCCGACCACGATGGTGCGGCGGTCGAGCCGGCCCTGACGGGCCCACCTGCGCACCATCGTCCGCAGGAACGCGCGTTCGGTAACGAGAGCGGCAAGACCGATGATGAAAAATGCCGCCAGCCAGAGCCGCGAAATTTCGCTGCCGAGCTTGGCGATGAAGGAGGCGCCGATGAACAGCAGGAAAACGAAGGCCCAGGACGAGATCATCCGGGTCATCTGCCGCACCTGGCCGCGGAACACCTGGACTTCGTAGATGTCGGCCGCCTGGAAGCAGATCACGGCGGTTGCCGCCATGCCGAAGATCGCCGCGACAAATTCCCAGTGAAAGCCGTAGAGGCGCACGACATAGCCGAAATAGAGCGCTACCCCGATCAGGCTGAGCATGATGAAATCGACGAGGCGGACCGCACCCGCGATCAGGATCGGCGAGTAGGCGCGGCTGACTTTCTGGTTGGTGACGGCAAGGGCCGCCGGCGTCAACCGGCGGCGCCGTTCGATCGGCGGGGCCGCTGGATCGGCGGTGGCGGTCATCGCGGCCGTTGCCGCGGCGTTTAGCATCGAGCGAGCGTTGATCGGTTCCACTTGTCCAAGTCCCGGTTCTTGAAGTCCGTTCTTGGGCAGGCACATGAGGATGCGCCAGCCGGTGCGGAATTCCCCAGCATCGGCTTAAGGGACAAATCGGAAGAAACAGTTACGTCGGTAAAGAACGGTTAACGGCTGGCAAACGCGTCGCGGTAGCCGGCCAGCACGCCCTCGACCATCGCCTTCTGCGAGAAGTGCAGGAAGATCCGCTCGCGCAGCGATTTCGCCCGCTCCAGCGCCGCCGCTGGATCCTCCAGTGCGGTCTCTATCGCGTCCGCCATGGCGGCGGCGAGGTTGGGAGCGAACAGCGCGTCGCTGTGGGAACCGAAAATCTCGGGAATGCCGCCGACATTGGCGGCCACCATCGGGATTCCCGCCGCGGCGGCCTCGATCACGACATAGGGCATGGAATCGCCGCGCGAGGGAACCACCAGCAGCGAGCCCTTGGAAAAGCCGTAGCGGGCTTTGACGTGGCCAATGAAGCGGATGGCCGCGCCGAGGCCGAGCCGCTCGACCTGCGCCTTCAGGCTGGCGCTTTCCTCGCCGTCGCCGGCCAGCGTCAGCATCACCGGCCTTCCGTCGGCGCGCAGCCGCGCCACCGCGTCGATCAGCAGGTCGGCGCCCTTGATGTGGCGGAACTCGCCGACATAGAGCACGTCGGTGGCGTCCTCGGCCTTCACGACCGGATCGAACTCGTTGGCAGTGACGCCGTTGAACACGCAGCGCACCAGGCCCTTCGGCGTGCCGATGGTGCGCTGATAGGTGTCGCGCGCGAACGCGCTCTCAAACAGGAACAGATCCGTCGAGTCCATCAGCGCGCGTTCGAGGCGGGCGTAGAAATTGCCCTTGAGCGTCGACAGCGGGTAATGCAGCGAACCGCCATGCGGCGTGTAGACCGTGATGGTATTCCTCGCAGCGATCCCTGAGCGGATGAAGACACCGGCCTTGGCACCATGGCCGTGCAATACATCCGGATTCAACCGCCGGATCAGCCGCCTGAAGTGCATCCATGCGAGGGCGTCGCTGGGACGCGGCTCGCGGTGAATGGCGACGCGGTGCACGCCGAGCTTGAGGCGGGGGGCTATTTCCGCCAGCGCCTGCGCGGCGCGTTCGCCGCCCGTGAGGCTGTCGGCGATGATGCCGACGTGATGGCCTTTGTCGGCCTGGCCGTTGGCGAGATCCAGGATGTGACGAAAAATGCCGCCCACCGGGGCGCGCGTCGCGTGCAGGATACGAAGGGGCTGAGCGTCCGCTACAGGCATGATCAGAACCGGCGCTCGCTGACGTTCACCGGATCGCCCGGGCTGATGGAGGTACCGGGCGGAACGACAACGCGCGGCGTTCCGGAGCCGTCGGCGTGGGTGACCGATACCCGGTCACGCAGCACGCGCGGCGAGAAGCCGCCGGCAATGGCAACGGCACTTTCAGCGGTCATGTTCGGTACATAAGGATATTGTCCCGTAGCAACCAGACATGGGGTCGGGGCGAGCACGCCTCGCATTGGAGAATCCTGAAAAAGATAGCGGCCCGATTAAGGGCTTTCATGGTTAACAAAACATGACCGCGGCATGCCGGGGTCGCCATTCCTGACCGCAACTCGCGCGGATTAACCCAGCAGCAACCTTAATGGAGTGTAATTGCCGGTGTTGAAGGTGCGATAGAGCGTTTTCAAGCGAAGCATGCCCTCGGAGTTGGTTCCGGGGTGGATACCGGTTCGCATCAGGAAAACGCTCAAGAATAAAGTGTGGCGTCCGCGGGGGTGTGCGATGCGTTTAGCGTTCTGGCGTGCAGGTAAGGACAAGGCCGTGGTGGAGCGGGCAATCGCAAAGCCGGCACCGGCCATTGCAAAACCCGTCGTTACAAAGCCGGTCGTCGCAAATCCCGCGGTCACCAGGCAGGTTGCTGCACCCGAGAGCGGCGATCTCGACCTGCACGCGCTCGGTCAGGTGCTGATCCGCAAGCGCGGCTGGATCATTGTTCCAACGGCGCTGGCGCTCGTGCTGTCGCTCGCCGCCGTCAATATGATCACCCCCCGATATAAATCCGAAGCGCGCATTCTGGTCGATGGTCGCGAGAACGTGTTCCTGCGCCCGAATGGCGAGCGTAACGACGAGCGCAACACGGTCGACGCCGAGGCGGTCACCAGCCAGGTGCAATTGCTGCTGTCGCGCGATCTGGCGCGCCAGATCATCAAGAAGAACAAGCTGGCCGAGCGCCCGGAATTCGACCCCGTGCTGCAGGGTTTTTCGCCGCTGAAATCGCTGCTGGCGCTGTTCGGAATCGGACGCGATCCGCTTTCGCTGACGCCGGAAGAGCGGGTGCTGGACGCCTATTATGATCGTTTCACGGCGTACGCGGTGGATAAATCGCGCGTTATCGTCATCGAATTCCAGTCGCGCGATCCGGAACTTGCGGCGCGCGTCGCCAACTCGATCGCCGACGGATATCTGACGTTGCAGCAGGGCGCACGCCAGGACCAGGCGAAATCCGCCGGCAGCTGGCTTTCGGGCGAAATCGAGAATCTGCGCAAGAAGGTTTCGGAAGCCGAGCAGCGCGTGGAAGAATTCCGCTCGAAGTCGAGCCTGTTCATCGGCACCAACAACACCTCGTTGTCCAACCAGCAGATGGGTGAGATGAACACTCAGCTCAACAATGCGCGCGCCCTGAAGTCGGACATGGAGAACAAGGCGCGGCTGATCAAGGACATGCTTCAGAGCGGCAAGCCGATCGAGGCGACGGACGTCCTCAATTTCGAATCGATCCGGCGTCTGTCCGAGCAGCGCGCGACGCTGCGCGCGCAACTCGCCGAACAGTCATCGACTTTGCTCGACGGCCATCCCCGCATCAAGGAGCTGAAGGCCCAACTGGCCGATTTCGATCGCCAGTTGCGCGAGGAGGCGGGCAAGATCTCGCGCTCGCTCGAAAACGACGCACGGGGCGCCGGCGGCCGGGTGGACTCGCTGAGAAACGAGCTCGATCAGTTGAAGAAGCAGGCGTCCGCGACCAACGGCCATGACGTGCAGCTGCGCGCGCTGGAGCGCGAAGCCAAGGCACAGCGCGACCTGTTGGAATCCTATCTGGCGAAATACCGCGAGGCTACCGCCCGCGAAAACATCGACGCGGCGCCGGCCGATGGCCGCATCATCTCGCGCGCCACGGTTTCCAATACGCCGGCCTATCCGAAGAAGCTTCCGATCGTACTGATCGCGACGCTGGCGACCTTGCTGCTGACCTCGGGTGCGATCGCCACCGGCGAGTTGCTGCGCATGACCGCGCCGCGTGTTTCCGCCGCCGTGACTTCAGCGGTGTCTTCCGTCGCAGCGCCGGTCCACGTCCCGGCGCCGCCGATCGCGCCCCATTTCGAGGCGAATGAAGAACCCAAACCCGAAGATGACAGGGCTGAAAACCCCGGGCCCGCTGTCAGCGAACCCCGCGCCGAACCCGCCGCAGGCAACGATGAAATCGAGCAACTGGCCGACCGGCTCGGCCAGTCGGGCGGGGCGGCGCGAAAGGTGACGGTCCTCGGTACCGCGTCGAGCGAGGGCATCACGCTGACCGCCCTGACGCTGGCGCGCCTGATGGCGCGGCAGGCCAAGATCGCGGTGGTCGATCTCGCCGCATCCTCGCCGGCGTTTGCCGCGGTATCGGCCGATCCGGCGGCCCCCGGGCTCGCCGAGCTGATGCAGGGCGAAGCTTCTTTCGCGCAGATCATCACCAAGGACCGGCTGTCCCGCGTCCACCTCGTCAGCGCCGGCCGTCGGGGTTTCGATCGCTCCCAACTGCAGTCGCCGCGGCTGACCCTTGCGATCGACGCGCTGCTACGGGTTTACGACCACGTGCTGCTCGATGCCGGCGGCGCCTCCGACCTGCCGGTGGACCTCCTGACCGCGCAGGCCCGCGCGGTGGTGGTGCCGGACGACTCGATGGATTCGGATGCCCGCAGCATCATGTGCGACCAGCTCCGCGCCGTCGGCTTCGCCGACGTCACGATGCTGCGCAAGCCGTGCCAGCCGAGCGATGCGATGGCGACGGGGCCGCGCACGGTGGCGGCGTAACTTCGGCTCAATCCACCCCGTAGCTTCTCCGTCATTCCGGGGCGCGCCTCTCGGCGCGAACCCGAAATCCATTGGGCCACACGCGCTGCCGCTCGATGGATTCTCTGATGTGCAATTGCACATCATGGTTCTCGCTTCGCGAGCCCTCGGATCCGAAATTGTGCATCGGGGAATTACGGCGGAGGGCAGGCTCCGGCGACCAAAGCCCTGCTTGTTACGACCGTGTGATTGCCGACACGGTTACCGCACCTTCATTGCCTCATCGTGCCCGCGGCTGCGGATGGTCCGCACCACCACGAGGAGAAATGAAATGAACGGCGACTTCACGGCAACGAAAGTGGAAAAGTTGAACGCGGAGCCGCGTGAGCTCTCGATCGACCAGCTCGATAACGCGTCGGGCGGTTTCGCCTGGATTCCGCTCGTCTGTGTTGGCCTCTTTGTCACAGGCATCGTGTACCGGGCGATAACGCGCACCTGAGGTCAGTGACGAAAATCACAGCGTCCCCTTCACAGGCGCGGCATCCTGATGTCGCAACTATCACCGCCAACACCATGAAACGGAGCAATGAAAATGAACCCCAAGCACGATGAACTGGCGACACGCGAGCTTTCGCTCGAGGAACTCGATGCCGTTGCCGCGGGTAACATCTTTGGCGACGCCTGGAGGTGGGCCAAGGGCGAAGTGACCGGCAAGGTCAATCAGTACGTGACCGCCGGGCGCATGCTGTACGATGGCGTCCGCACCCTGTTTCGCCACTTTTTCTGAAAGAATCGAAGCCGACGCGACGTACGGCGGCTTCGACACTTCATATAGGATGGGTGGAGCGAAGCGATACCCATCCTCTCTCAGCGAATCGCAATGGATGGGCTTCGCTGCGCTCTAACCATCCAGCGCACGCTCGCATGACGTTGTGGTGTGACAAATTAACCCGACGGGCAAATCAGTTCTGATTTACAGAAATGCTGTCAAGCCCGAGAATCAAAAATATTTCGCTTTATCAGAAGTAAAATCAGTGGCACATCTTGGTCATCCCGTCCCGCTCAGAGGGGCGTTGGCCATCGTCACAACGAGGGGCGGGGATGCGGTGGACGCGAAGGTGCCTTTGACGAGGGGTGCTGGAGCGTAC
>JBOHIT010000786.1:0-8393 GCA_050726155.1 Bradyrhizobium sp. | reverse complement strand
TTGTACGTGCGTGAAATCGAGAATTTTGACGCCTTCGAGTGCCTTGCCCATGGCTCGCTCCCCTATTTCTTCTTCAGCGCGCTTTGCGGATTGAGGTTGCCGATGCGGCCGCTTTCGGAGCCGGCCGCCGGATCGATCACCGCGTTGATCAGCGTCGGCTTGCCGGAATCCATCGCGGCGTTGACAGCGCGCTTCAATTCGTCGGGGGAGGTGGCGTGGACGCCGACGCCGCCGAACGCTTCCATCATCTTGTCGTAGCGCGAGCCCTTGACGAACACGGTGGGTGCCGGGTCGGTGCTGACGGAATTGACGTCGGTGCCGCGATAAATGCCGTCATTGTTGAAGATCACGATGCAGACCGGCAAATTGTAGCGGCAGATCGTTTCGACCTCCATGCCGGAGAAACCAAACGCCGAGTCGCCTTCGACCGCGAGCACCGGCTTGCCGGTCTCGATCGCAGCGGCGATGCAATAGCCCATGCCGATGCCCATCACGCCCCAGGTGCCGACGTCGATCCGCTTGCGCGGCTGGTGCATGTCGATGACGCCGCGGGCGAGATCGAGCGTGTTGGCGCCCTCGTTGACGAGGATGGCGTCCGGCCGTTCCTTGATGATCGTTCGCAGCACGCCGAGCGCGCCATGATAATCCATCGGCGAATTGTTGTTCATCAGCCGCGGCGCCATCTTGGCGACGTTCTCTTCGCGCTTCCTGGCGACGGCGCTGGTCCATTCGGCAGGCGCAGCCGTCCAGTTCGTGCCCATGCCTTCGAGCAGCGCCGAGACGCAGGAGCCGATGTCGCCGACCACGGGGGCGACGATCTCGACGTTGGAATCCATTTCCTTCGGCTCGATGTCGATCTGGATGAATTTCTTCGGCGCTTCGCCCCAGGTCTTGCCCTTGCCGTGCGACAACAGCCAGTTGAGGCGCGCGCCGATCAGCAGCACGACGTCGGCGTCCTTGAGAACGGTCGAGCGCGCGGCACCCGCGCATTGCGGATGCAGGTCGGACAACAGCCCCTTGGCCATGCTCATGGGGAGGAACGGAATGCCGCTCTTCTCCACGAAATTCTTGATCGTATCATCGGCTTGCGCGTAGGCCGCGCCCTTGCCGAGGATGATCAGCGGACGTTTTGCGCTCTTGAGCACGTCGAGCGCGCGCTTGACGGCGGACGGGGCGGGAATCTGCGCCGGCGCGGCGTCGATCACCTTCACCAGCGACTTCTGTCCGGCCTCGGCATCCATCACCTGGCCGAACAATTTTGCCGGCAGATCGAGATAGACGCCGCCCGGACGGCCCGAGACCGCGGCGCGGATCGCGCGCGCCAGGCCGATACCGATATCCTGGGCATGCAGCACACGGAACGCCGCCTTGCACAGCGGCTTTGCGATCGCGAGCTGGTCCATTTCCTCGTAGTCGCCCTGCTGCAGGTCGACGATCTCGCGCTCGGATGAGCCCGAGATCAGGATCATCGGGAAGCAGTTGGTGGTGGCGTGGGCGAGTGCGGTGAGGCCATTGAGAAACCCGGGCGCCGACACCGTCAGGCAGACGCCGGGTTTCTTGGTCAGGAAGCCGGCGATCGAAGCCGCGTTGCCGGCGTTCTGTTCGTGGCGGAACGAGATCACGCGAATGCCCGCGGCCTGCGCCATGCGCCCGAAATCCGTGATCGGGATGCCGGGCACGCCGTAGATCGTGGTGAGGCCGTTGAGCTTCAGCGCATCGATCATCAGATTGAAGCCGTCGGTGAGCTCACGCTCGGTATCGATGCTCTTGGCGGCGGTTACGGACATTCCACTTTCTCCCTGATCGTGTGGTTCGGACGAGTTGATCGTCTTCTGCTGTGAAGTACGTTCTAACTAAACAATTCCTGACCGTGCGCCTCGACATAGGCGGCAAGGCCGAGCGTGTGGTCGCGTGCGCGTTTTTCGGCCAGTTCGGTGTCGCGGGCTTCCAGCGCTTCGATCATGCCCATATGCTCGGGCAGCGAGGTCGCGGTGCGATCGGTGCGGCCGATGGTCAATTGCCGGTAGCCGCGCACATGCAGCAGGATGTCGTTGGTCATATCGACCAGCACCGGCGATTCCGACAACGAGATCAGCGCCTGGTGGAAAGCGATATTGGCCTTGGAATATTCGTCGACGTGGTCCTGCGGCAGGCGGTCCTTGCCGAAATCCTTGAAGAAATCGCGCAGCGCGGTGATGTCTTTCTTGCGCGCGGTGGTCGTGATCAGGCGCGCGGCCATGCTCTCGAGTGCGGCCCAGGCCCGGATCATGTCGACGATCTCGGTCTTGGTGCGGCGGACCACGACGATGCCGCGGCGTGGCACGGTTTTGACGAAACCGTCCTGCTCGAGCATCGCGATGGCTTCGCGAATGGGGGTGCGGCTGACGCCGAGGCGTTCGGATAAAGCGCGTTCGTCGAGCATCACCTGCTCGGGCGTCGCATAGATATCCATCTTGAGAATAGCTTCCTTCAAGGCCTCATAGGCCTTGTTCTTGAAGCTCGTCTCAGGTGCAATCCGGACGATTGCGATATCTGCATCAGCCATGGCAGGCGTCGCCTTGGGTTGTTTGCGTGCGGGCACGATTCGTCTCCTCCAGTGGGAGACCTGTTGTAACAGGGAATTGCCACAATATTTTTGGCATACCAAATACCACCATGTCAAGTTGTCAGTATTTTCAGCGTTTCCGGGGCATCAGGTGACTTGACTTTCTCCGCGCTGGCATACCAAATGCCATAAAATTTGCCCAGGAGGAAGTCGATGTCGAATCCCAAAGATGCGGTCCGCAAAGTTCTCGATGCGGTGAAGGCCGATAAGCGCACCAGTCTGACGGCCCCGGAGGGCAAACTGGTCTGCGATGCCTACGGAATTCCCGTTCCCAGGGAAGGTGTGGCCAAGTCCGCCGCCGAGGCTGCCAAGCTCGCGGCCGATATGGGCTTCCCGGTGGTGATGAAGATCGTCTCGCCGGACATTCTCCACAAGACCGAGGCCGGTGGCGTCATGGTTGGCGTCAAGACCGCCGCGGACGCGGAAAAGAATTACGAGACCATTCTCGCCAATGCGAAGAAGTACAAGGCGGACGCCAAGATCGAGGGCATCCAGGTCCAGCAGATGCTGGCCGGCGGCACCGAGGTCATCGTCGGCTCCATCACCGACGGCTCGTTCGGCAAGCTCGTGGCCTTCGGCCTCGGCGGCGTGCTGGTCGAAGTTTTGAAGGACATCACCTTCCGCCTCGCGCCCGCCACCAAGGACGACGCGCTCTCGATGCTCGACGGCATCCAGGCCAATGAGATGCTGAAGGGCGTGCGCGGCGGCGATCCGGTCAACCGCGAGGCACTGGCCGCAGTCATTGTCAAAGTGTCGCAGCTCGTCAGCGACTTCCCCGAAATCGTCGAACTCGACCTCAACCCGGTGTTCGCCACCAAGAACGATGCGATCGCCGCCGACGTCCGCATCGTCGTCGACTTCGACTACAAGCCGCGTCCGGCGCCGCGCTCGAACGAGGAAATCGTCACCGCGATGAACCGCATCATGCAGCCGAAGGCGGTCGCGGTGATCGGCGCCTCCGCCGAGGACGGCAAGATCGGCAACTCCGTGATGAAGAACCTGATCAACGGCGGATATAAAGGCGATATCTATCCGATCCACCCCAAGGCCGCAGAAATCCTGGGCTACAAGGCCTACAAGAGCGTCAAGGACATTCCCGGCGTGATCGACACCGCGGTGTTCGCGATCCCCGCGAAATTCGTCGCCGGCGCATTGATCGAATGCGGCGAGAAGAAAATTCCGGGTGCGGTCCTGATTCCGTCGGGCTTTGCCGAAGCCGGCGCGCCCGAGCTGCAGGAAGAAATCGTCGAGATCGGCAAGAAGTACAATGTCCGCCTGATGGGGCCGAACATCTACGGCTTCTATTATACGCCCGCCAATCTCTGCGCCACGTTCTGCACCGCTTACGACGTCAAGGGTTCGGCGGCGCTGTCGTCGCAATCCGGCGGCATCGGCATGGCGATCATCGGATTCTCGCGCTCGGCCAAGATGGGCGTGTCCGCGATCGTCGGCCTCGGCAACAAGTCCGACATCGACGAGGACGATCTGCTGGCGTTCTTCGAGCAGGATCCCAACACCGCGATCATCGCCCAGCATTGCGAGGATCTGAAGGACGGCCGCGCGTTCGCCGAAGCCGCCAAGCGGGTCTCCAAGAAGAAGCCGGTGGTGGTGCTCAAGGCGGGCCGGACCTCGGCCGGCGCGAAAGCTGCCTCGTCGCACACCGGCGCGCTCGCCGGTAACGACAAGATCTACGAGGACGTGTTCGCGCAGTCCGGCGTGATCCGCGCTCGCAGTCTGCGCCAATTGCTCGAATTCGCGCGCGGCGTGCCGGTCTTGCCGACGCCGAAGGGCGAGAACATCCTGATCATCACCGGCGCCGGCGGCTCCGGCGTGTTGCTGTCGGACTCCTGCGTCGATAACGGCCTGTCGCTGATGGCGATGCCGCCGGACCTCGACGTCGCGTTCCGCAAATTCATCCCGCCGTTTGGCGCGGCTGGAAATCCTGTGGATATCACCGGTGGCGAGCCGCCGATCACCTACGTCAACACCGTCAAGCTCGGCCTGTCGGACGATCGCATCCACTCGCTGATCCTCGGTTACTGGCACACCATCGTCACGCCGCCGATGGTGTTCGCCCGCAACATGGTCGAGGTGAAGAAGGAGATGGAGGCCAAGGGCTTCGTCAAGCCGATCGTCGCCTCGCTCGCCGGCGACGTCGAGGTCGAGGAGGCCGCCGAATATCTCTACCAGAACGGCATCCCGGCCTATGCCTACTCGACCGAACTGCCGGTCGAAGTGCTTGGCGCCAAGTACAAATGGGCGCGGGGCGCGGGCCTGCTCTGAACTGAACGATCCATGCCGCTCCGGTTCGCCGGGGCGGCATTTTCAATTGACGAACGAGCCTACGGAACTTGCCGACCGACGCGCCAGCAGTCTAACTGTACGGATGGATGCAGCTCGCGATGAGGCGAAACGTGATCCGGCGTAAACCAATCGAGCCGAAATCAGGTCCGGACAATGAGGCCGAGCCGCGCGACGTCGGCGTTCAGTCCGTCGATCGCGCGCTCACGATCATGGAAACCCTGGCCGAGGACGACGAAGGTTATCGCCTGAGCGATCTTGCCATCCGCACCGGCTTGTCGACCTCGACCGTGCACCGCCTGCTGGCGACGCTGGAAAGCCGCCGCTTCGTGCAGTTCGACCGTACCGAATCGAAATGGCATGTCGGCGCGCGCAGTTTCACGGTCGGTGCGACCTTCGCCCGCCGCCGCAATTTCTCTGCGCAAGCCGTGCCGTATTTGCGCAAATTGCGCGACGTCACCCGCGAGACCGCCAATCTGGCCGTCGTCGACGATGAATTCATCGTCGTGCTGACGCGGATGGAAAGCCGCGAGATCATGCGTTCGGTGACCAAGGTCGGGGGCCGCGTCGCGATGGTGGCTTCCGGCGTGGGCAAGGCGGTGCTCGCGACCTGGTCCGACGAGGACGTCAACGCCATCATCCGCCACCACGGCATGCCGCGGCTGACGGAAAAGTCGATCGTGCGACCGAGTGACCTGTTCAAGGAGCTCGAAAAGGTCCGTCGCCAAGGCTACGCCATCGACGACGAGGAGGCCTGCATGGGCCTGCGCTGCATCGCCGCCGTCGTCTACAATGATTGCAGCGAACCGCTGGCCGCGATCTCGGTGTCCGGCATGGCCAGCCGTCTCACTGACGACCGGCTGGCCGGACTTGGCGAAACCGTGCGCGAGGTGGCGGCGGAATTGACGGTGGCGCTCGGCGGGGTACTGCCGAAGGCGAAATCGGCCTGAGCAGGTGCTGCGACCGGCCGCCTGCGCGCCGCAGCCGGCACCGCGCCATCAATAATCCAGATCCGACAGAAATGTGGTGTTGACGATTTCGAATTCGGATTCCCGCCATTGTTTCATCAGTTGAGCTCGCGTCACGCGATGTGACTTGAGATCCTCGATCCGGCATTCCAGTGCGCTGTGCGTGAGGCCGGATACCTCCATCAGGCTCGCAAAGCTCGCCCGCCGATCCTCGCGGCCTTCGGCCGCGGCGAAGTAGACGGTGTGGTCGTATTTCCCGAAGGCCCAGCAGATTTGCGCTGACTCATCGGAGTCGGCATGGGCCGGATTGGCAGCGAGCAGGGGTGAAAGCGCCAGCATGTGAACGAGCGAACAGGACGCAACCAGGTTCCTTATTGTCATCGATTTCTTGCCTGTGAAACACAATGACCTCCGGCCAGAAGTGTAAACCAGCGCGGAATTTTTGAATGTGAAATGCGCCACATCCGGGCGCGCTTGATTCCGGGCCGCGGCTTCCGTCGCGGCTGGCTCAATGCACCCGGTTGTTGATCTTGCACCCACAGGTGGTAGTATTCGTGGAGCTCTCGCCACTCCAACCCGTGCGGAGGTACCGATCATGTCCGAAGATAAAGCCGAACTGGCCAGGTGGGTGGACGAGTCCGTCGCCGCTGCGCGCAACAGGGCGCCGCCTCCCGGACTCGAGATGGCGATCGGGCCATTGAATGTCACGCGATTTGCGGACGCCTTCTGGTACATGTCGGGGCCGATCACGTGGCGGCCCGACGACCCCGGTCAGGGACTGCCGTCCGTGTCGGTTCCGATAGGTTTCGTGACGGACTTTGCCAGCATTCCGCGCGCGCTTTGGACAACGTTGCCCCGCGATGGCGATTACGTTTGGGCGGCCGTCGTCCACGACTATCTCTATTGGTATCAAACGACGACGAAGGCAGTTGCGGACAACGTGCTGAACGCGGCGATGGTGAACCTCAACATTCCGGTCCTGACCCGGACCGCGATTTACCAGGGCGTAAACCTGGGCGGAGCCTCGTCCTGGGCGAACAACGCCCAACTGAGACAGAATGGCGAGAAGCGGACTCTGAAGAAATTTCCGGACAGTCCCACGATCACGTGGGAACAGTGGAAAACGAAGCCGGATGTGTTCGTGGCCTGATTGCAGCGCAACGAGGCCGGCCATCGCCGGCCGCGTTGCGTCCGTCACTGCATCGCTTGCGCGATTTTTTCCGCCGTCATCAGGACCGGGAAATTGGTGTTGGCGCAGGGCACGACGGGGAAAATCGAGGCGTCGACCACGCGCAGGCCTTGCACGCCCTTGACGCGGCCCTGGGCGTCGACAACCGCCATCGGATCGTCGGCGCGGCCCATGCGACATGAACACGAGGCGTGCCAGACGCCGATGGTCGCCTTGCGCACGAAGGCCTCCAGCGCCTCGTCGTCGTTCATCACGTCGTCGAAGGTAAAGCCCTCGACCACGAAATTGTCGATCATGTAGTGGCGCAGCGCCGCCGGCCCGTCCATCAAGGCGGCGGCGATCGAGGTGAGAATCTTGTTCTTGGTATTGACCACGCCGATCTTGCGCACGCGGTCGGTATAGGAAGCGGGGAAAGGTTTGTCGGTAACCGCCTTGACGGCTTCGCTCATTTGCACCGCCGCCATTTTGCGGAAACCGCTCATTAGCCGATCGAGGTCGCGCCGGTCGGACAACAGGTTGAACTCGACGATCGGTTCAGCAGCCGGATCGCGCGAGGCGAGTTTGATCTGTCCGGTCTCGGAATAGGTCTTGTTGACGAACGTCAGCGCCGAGCCGATTTGCGCGCCGACCGCATGCCAGGCCGATTTGCTCAGCACCACGACGAACATGTCGCCCTTCGGCACGCCGGGCAGTTCGGAAGAATAACGCAACCCGACCTGCATGTGACGCCTGGTGTGCTCGTTCATGCGCGCGCCGCGGCGGACAAAGGACGACAGCGAAATCGAGGGATGATCCATCAGGCGCTGGCCGACGCCGGGTAGTCCCATCAGGACGGGAATACCCATGTCCTTGAGGTGACCGACTGGACCGATGCCGGCGCGCAACAGATGCGCCGGCGAATGGATGGCGCCGCTGCAGAGAATGATCTCGCGGCCGCGGAATTCCTGCTCCTTGCCGTCGACCACAGCCTTTACGCCGACGCACTGCGTGCCTTCGAACAGCAATTCCCTGACCTGCGTGTTGGTGGAGATCGTGAGATTGGCGCGCTTGCGCGTGTCGCGGTCGAGATAGCCCATCGCGGCCGAGACGCGCTGCTCGGCCTGGTTGGAATGCGTCACAGGAAAAAAGCCGTCGACGAATTCACCGTTCTGGTCCGGCACGAATGGATGGCCGGCCTGTTCGAAGGCGTCAGCGAAGGCCTGGGAATGCTGCGTCCAGTGCTCCCTGGGGATTCGGCGAACCGGGATACGGCCATCCTTGCCATGGTAGGGTCCATCGAAATCGAGGTCGCGCTCGACCTTCTTGAAGTAGGGCAGCACGTCGTTCCAGC
>JBOHIT010000785.1:0-7336 GCA_050726155.1 Bradyrhizobium sp. | reverse complement strand
CTTTGCTGCGATGGTGGGTTACGCTTCGCTAACCCACCCTACGATCGTCACGCCGCGTTGCGCTTGCGCATGCGGTCGATCAGCTGATCTTCCCAATACGAGAGGCTGCCGAGCGTCACCGCGGTCGCGTTGGCGCGGCGGTAGTACATGTGGCAGTCGAACTCCCAGGTGAAACCCATGCCGCCGTGAACCTGGATGTTGTTCTTGGAGCAATGCTGGAACGCCTGCGTCGCGCTGATGCGGGCCGCCGCCGCCGCTTCCGGCAATTCCGAGGCATTGGTCGAGAGCGCCCAGGCGCCGTAATAGCAATTCGAACGCGCCAATGTTGCCGAGACATACATGTCGGCGAGGATGTGCTTGACCGCCTGGAACGAGCCGATCGGGCGGCCGAAGGCGATACGATCGAGCGCGTAGTCGCGCCCCATCTCCAGCGCGCGGTCGGAACCGCCGACCTGCTCGAACGCCATCAAAACCGCGGCGCGGTCGAGCACTTGAGAGAGAATGCTCCAGCCGTCACTGGCCGCGCCGAGCGGCTCGGCCTTGCAATTCTTGAAGGTGAGTTCGGCCTGGCCGTGGGTCGGATCGATATTGGTCAGCGATCGGACTTCGACGCCGCCGGCCTTGAGATCGACCAGGAACAGCGAGATATCGGCATCGCGGCCGGTCGAACCGGTGCGCGCGGCGACGACCGCGAAATCGGCGATGGCGCCATCCGGCACCGGCTTCTTGACGCCGTTGAGGGTGCCGCCGGAAGCGGACAGCTTGATCGCCTGCGGCGACGGATTGCCCTTGCCTTCGAACAACGCCAGCGTGCCGATCGCGTCCCCTGAGGCGATCTTCGGCAGCCATTTCTGCTTCTGCGCGTCGGAGCCCGCCAGCAGCAGCGTTTCGGCGGCGAGATACACTGTCGAGGCAAACGGCACAGGCGCCAGCGCGCGGCCCATTTCCTCGGCGATCACGCAGAGTTCGAGATGCCCGGCACCCGCGCCGCCAAACTCTTCGGGGATCGCAACACCGAGGAAGCCCATCTCCGCGAGCCCCGCCCAAAGCGCCTTGTCGTAGGTCGCCTTGCCGTCCAGCACCTCACGCACCGCTTTCGGCGGGCACTTCTCGGTGAGGAACTTCCTCGCCGCGTCGCGCATCTGCTTTTGTTCGTCGGAGAAATCGAAATTCATGGCGTGTCACTCGGGTTGGTTACGGTTGCGTAGGATGGGTGGAGCGAAGCGATACCCATCAATGGCTTGGTTAAGAGTGATGGGTTTCGCTGCGCTCTACCCATCCTACGATCAGTTCAAAACGATTACGTCCTCCCCGGGCCGATCGGCGTAAAGCTTCTCCACCAGCGCGGCGCGGCGTTCGAGGCCCGCGCGCTGGTTGATGTAGCCCTTGTCGGTGAGTTCGTTGCCGTCGATGGACGGCGGCTCCACCATCAGCATGGCGCGGGCGATCCGCATGCTGCTGCCGGTGCAGGAGGCGTTATGTGCTTCCAGGCCGCGCTTCAGGCAACTGATCACTTCGGGATGCCTGATGACGTCGTCATAGCTCGCATCGGGATTGCCGACGATCTGCCGGCAGGCGTGCAGATTGGGCCAGGCCAACAGCCCGATGAATTCCCGATCCTGCCCCGCGACCAGCGCATCGTGCACCGCCGGTGTCGCTGCGGCGATCGCATCGGTTCGTAGCGAGCCGACGTGAACAAACGTGCCGGTGGTGAGCTTGAAGTCCTCGACCACGCGGCCGGCGAAGATGATGCCTTGCAGCGGATCGTTGTCGTCGACGAACACACCGGCATCGCCGATGCAGTAAAAGCCTTCGTCGTCGAACATCTTCTTCGTCAAATCAGGCTGGCCGAAATAGCCCGGGGTGACGTTGATGCCGCGCAGGCGCAGCTCATATTTCGAACCGCACGGCACCAGCTTCAGTTCGACACCGGGGAACGGCAGCCCGATCAGGCCGACGCGCTCGGTATCCCAATAGGTGCCGGTAGAGGTCGGCGCGGTCTCGGTCGAGCCCCAGCCGGTATAGAACACGATGCGCTCGCCGGTGGTTTTCACCGCCAGCGCCTGCATGCGGTCGTAGAGATCATCCGGCAGCCGCGCACCGCCATAGGCCATGATGGCCAGATTCTTGAAGAAGCTGCGGCACAGCGCGTCGTCCTTCTCCATCGCCGCCGCCAGCGCCGCATAGCCGGCGGGGACGTTGGCGTAATAGGTCGGCGACACCTCACGCAAATTCCGGATCGTTTCTTCGAGCTGGCCCGGCATCGGCCGGCCATCATCGATATAGAGCGTGCCGCCATCGACCAGGATCGGATTGAACGCGGCGTTGCCGCCCATGGTGTGATTCCACGGCATCCAGTCGAGCACCGTCGCGATCGGCCCGCCCGGTTCGCGCGGACGCACCTGCATCATCATCGCCGCATTGGCGCACATCATCTCCTGGGTGTTGATGACGGCCTTGGGCATGCCGGTCGAGCCCGACGTGAACAGCAGCTTGCCGACGGTATCCGGCGTGATCTTCGCAATCGACTCCGCAACGGCCTTCGTCACCGGCGTCGCCGCAAGATCGGCAAAGGAGGTGCTCTTGATGCCGTCGCAGGGCCGCAGCACATGCACGACGGTAACGCCGGTGAGATCGAGCGCCTTCAATGCCTTCTCGAAGGTCGGACCGTCCTGTACCATCACGACCGCAGGCTTGATCAGGTTGAACAGATATTTGAGCTTGAGGTGATCCTGGCTCATCAGCGAATAGGCCGGCGACACCGGCGCCGCCGGCAGCCGCGCCTGCATCGCGGCCTGTGTCATTAGCGCATGCTCGATCGAATTGCCGGAGAGGATCGCGACCGGGCGGCTGTCTTCGATGCCGAGATCGAGCAACCCCTGCGTCAGTGCATCGACGGTGCGCTTGGCTTCGCCGTACGAAACTTTCCGCCATTGCCGGTCCGCGCCGCCGCGTTGCGCCAGCCAGATGCGATCGGGCGCTTCATTGGCCCATTTCGCCAGCGATGCCGGAATATGCTTCTCGTAGGATTGCAGCGGAATACGCGACTTCAGCACGATGACGCCGTCCGGCCGCCGCGCGACATCGATGTCGCGCGCCAGCCATTCGATCTTGCGAAAGCCGGGCTTGGTCAGCACCGCGGCGGCATTCCCACTCATTATTGCGTCTCCCGGAATTCGGTCCTTTGCGGATCTTTATCTAGCGTTTGATATAGACAGGCTTTCGCTTTTCAAGGAAGGCCCTGATGCCTTCGCCGAATTCTTCCGAGCGGCTGCACAGGACTTGATTACGGTCTTCCATCGCGATCACGGCCTCGATCGAGCCGGCATCGACGCTCATGTTGAGACATTCCTTGGACAGCCTTAAGCCGACCGGTGAGGCCGTCATCATCGCGTCGACATATGGTTCCGCCGCGGCATCGAGTCCGCCTTCCTCGACCACTTCAGAGACGAGGCCGACGGCGAGCGCGCGCTCGGCGCCGATGAAGCGTCCGGTCAAGATCAGTTCCGAGGCCACGGAGACGCCGACGAGGCGCGGCAGGAAATAGCTGGTGCCGATATCGCAGCCGCCGAGGCCGAGCTTGATGAAGGCGCAGTTCATCCGTGCCGATCTGGTGGCGATGCGAATGTCCGCCGCCAGCGCCAGCGCGAAACCGCCACCGGCGGCCGCGCCCTGCACCAGCGCGATGATCGGCTGCGGGCAACGCCGCATCAACATCACGATGTCGGCGATCCGGCGCTGCGAATCCAAGGACTCGGTGACCCCGGGCGGCTCCTGCTGTCCGGCCCGGCGCTTCATCGCATGTTTGAGGTCCAGCCCGGCACAAAACGACGCGCCGGCGCCCTTCAACACCACCACGCGCGTGGTGCGGTTGCGCTGCAGCCCTTCGAAATAGACGTTCAGCGCGTCGATCATCTCGGGGTTGAGCGCGTTGAGGCTGTCCGGACGATTGAGCGTCACCCGGTCGACCCCGTCATCGTGTTCGATCAGCAGCGGTTGAGTCACTCACGTCCCCCAAATTTCCTGAGCGCGGTGCCGATCGCAGCGCCCTCTCCCCTTGTGGGAGAGGGCATCGCAGGTGTCCGCCATGCATTCACTTGGGTGAGGGGTTGCGCCGCGATAGAACTTTCTTTGCGGAGAGAACCCCTCATCCGGCGCTTCGCGCCACCTTCTCCCACCCCAACTCGGGTTTACCCGAGTTGGGAACTTAAGTTTGTCGAAGTCGGATAAATCCGACTTCGATGGGAGAAGGGAAGAAGACGCCTACCGCGGCGCCATGCGGATGGCGCCGTCGAGGCGGATGGTTTCGCCGTTGAGCATCGGGTTCTCGACGATGTGGACCGCGAGGTTGCCGTACTCGGAGGCGTCGCCGAGGCGCGCCGGATGCGGCACCTGGGCGCCGAGGCTTTTGCGCGCTTCCTCGTTCAAACCCATCAACAGCGGCGTCAGGAACGGGCCCGGCGCAATCGTATTGACGCGAATCTTGAGGCTGGCGAGATCGCGTGCGGCCGGCAGCGTCAGGCCGACGACACCGCCCTTCGAAGCCGAATAGGCAATCTGGCCGATCTGGCCTTCATAGGCCGCGACACTGGCGGTGTTGATGGCGACGCCGCGCTCTTCGCCGATCGGCGGTGCCGTCGCCAGACGTTCCGCGAACAGGCGCAGCACGTTGAAGGTGCCGATCAGATTGACGTTGATGATGCGGACGAATTTTGCCAGCGGATAGACGCCGTCCTTGCCGACGGTGCGCTGCGAGCCGCCGATGCCGGCGCAGTTCATCAGCACGCGCGCGATGCCATGCGCGGCTTCGGCCTTGGCGATCGCCGCCTTGATCGCTTCCTCGTCGGTGACGTCGGCATGCAAGGCGACGCCCTTGACTTCGGCGGCGACCTTTTCGGCGTTTTCCTTGTTCTGGTCGATCACGCCGATTTTGGCGCCCTTGGCGGCCATGGCGCGGGCGGTAGCGGCACCGAGACCGGAGCCACCGCCGGTGATGAGAACGGCAACGTCATTCAACTGCATTTTTTAAGACCTTTCCTTGAACTTTTCCTTGGGCGTTTCTTCTCTGGACTTCACTGGTATTCAGGTGGAGCGGCCGTTCATCCGGCCGCGGCACCTGGATGGTTGAGCACGCCGCCGCAGATCAGCGCTTCCATATGCTTGATGTACTGGCGGCAGACTTCGTCGGTGACCGGACCGACGCCGGTCGCCCGCGACATCGCGTGGCGGCCGAAGAACAGATGATCGCAGGCGCCGACCAGGCTGGTGTAGAACATCACGGGGTCGATGTTGCGGAACTCGCCGGCCTTGATGCCTTCGGCGAGCAGCCGCTTCTGGAACTCGAGCAAGGGTGCCACGAAAAACTTCGACACTTCGTCGGCCGCTTCCGTGCTGCTTTCATGCAGCAGATAATGGATCAACCGGTTCATGTAGGGGAACTGGTAATAGGCGCGGATGATGCCGCCGATATGCAGCTTGAGTTTCGCGGTCGGCGAGATCGGCTGGCTGATCAGATATTCGAGCTGCGACATCTCGGTAGCGGCGTCGCGCGCCAATAGCGCCAGTAACAGCCCGTCCTTGTTGCCGAAATGGTATTTTACGAGCGCGGCGTTGACGCCGGATTTCTGCGCGATGTCGGAGAGCGACACCTCGATCGAGGCGCGCTCGATCATCAGCTCGCTCGCCGCCACAAGCAGCTTCTCGGCCGTGGAGTTTTTGCCGCCCGCAAGCCTGGAGCCCTTTCCGTTCCGATTGAATCGGAACGGGGCTCCAGATTCTTGGTTTGACGCGTTTTCTTCACGCGAACCGGAGTCCGCTTCGCTGGAAAACGCTTCGGTCGGTACGCTGGTATTCAACTGTGATCCCATCACTGCCAAAGTAACTGCCAAGCCGAAATTACTGCCAAGGCGAAATCCGGGCCGCACATAAGCGCATGCCGCGCCTGCACTCAAGAGTTAATTGATTGATTGACTAAATCCCGGGGCACCCCTTAAATCCGGCCCATCATTCAAAGCCATCCAACAACAATTCAGGGAGAACAGACATGGCCGAGGCCTATATCGTCGCCACCGCACGCACCGCCGGTGGCCGCAAGGGGGGACGTCTCGCAGGCTGGCATCCAGCCGACCTCGCCGCTTCCGTGCTGGATTCGCTGATCGATCGCAGCGGCGCCGATCCCGCCCAGGTCGAGGACGTCATCATGGGTTGCGTGATGCAGGCCGGCGAACAGTCCAACAATATCGGCCGCAACGCTGTGATGGCGTCAAAGCTGCCGGAGAGCGTGCCCGCCACCTCGATCGACCGCCAGTGCGGCTCGTCGCAGCAGGCGCTGCATTTCGCGGCGCAGGCGGTGATGTCCGGCACCATGGACTGCGTGATCGCGGCCGGCGTTGAATCCATGACCCGGGTGCCAATGGGCCTGGCTTCCTCGCTGCCGGCCAAGAACGGTTTTGGACATTACAAGAGCCCGGGCATCGAGAAGCTCTACCCCAACATCATGTTCAGCCAGTTCACCGGCGCTGAAATGATGGCGGAGAAATACGGTCTCTCCAAGGATGAGCTCGACGCCTACTCCTACAACAGCCACCAGCGCGCGATTGCGGCGACCCAGGCCGGCAAGTTCAAGGACGAGATCGTCTCGCTGCAGATTACCCGCGCCGACGGTTCGACCGATACCCACCATATCGACGAGGGCATCCGCTTCGATTCCAGCCTCGATGGCATCAAGGGCGTCAAGCTGATCGCAGAGAACGGCAAGCACACCGCAGCCAGCGCCAGCCAGATCTGCGACGGCGCCTCCGGCGTCATGGTCGTCAACGAAAAGGGCCTCAAGTCGCTCGGCGTCAAGCCGCTGGCGCGCATCCATCATCTGACCATGATGGGCGGCGATCCCGTGATCATGCTCGATGCGCCCTTGCACGCCACCAAGCGCGCGCTGGAAAAGGCCGGCATGTCGGTCGACGACATCGACCTGTTCGAGGTCAACGAGGCCTTTGCTGCGGTACCGGTGGCGTGGCTGAAGACCACGGGCGCCGACCCGGAACGGCTCAACGTCAATGGCGGCGCGATCGCGCTCGGCCATCCCCTCGGCGGCTCCGGCACCAAGCTGATGACCACGCTGGTCAACGCGCTGAAGCAGCGGGGCAAGCGCTACGGTTTGCAGACCATGTGCGAAGGCGGCGGCATGGCGAATGTGACGATCGTCGAGCGGCTGTAAGCTGTTGCGATCGCAGGTGTTGCGGATAACAAATGGTGTCGTCCCGGCCTTGAGCCGGGACCCATAGCCACAGGAGTCTGTGGTTATGCTGAGCTGGAGCTCCAGCTCATTCAAGAACTC
>JBOHIT010000784.1:0-6299 GCA_050726155.1 Bradyrhizobium sp. | reverse complement strand
GTCTCACGCCATCATCGCTCGCCAAATTTCCCTTCGAGCTCTGCAACATCGCCCGCCCAATCTTCTGGATAAATCCCGAGCTTCACCATGCGGTGGAACGACGAATACGGCCAATCCCTGACGCGGGTCACAAGCCCAAGCTTGAGCGGATTGACGTGGACGTAATCCACATGGCGCGCGAAATCGCTCTCGTCACGAATCGTGTGCTCCCAAAAACGCCGCTGCCAAATGCCGCGTTCGCCCTTCGTAACCCGGCTATTCGAAATAGGCTCGGCCACCGGAAGCTGGCGGGAGAACGCCGATTTGATCTTCCGCCAGCGCGTGGCGAAATCCGAGTCACCCTCCGGCAGGATCCAGACAGTATGAAGATGCTCTGGCAGCACGACTGTTGCGACGGTCGTGAATGGATGACGTTGGCGCGTCTCGCTGAATGCGCTGCGTAACGCATCGATATGGTCTGTCAGTAACCGTAGCCGGCGGTCGGCCAAATTGACGGTGAAGAAGAAGCTACCGCCCGGAATGAAGTTGCGACGGTAGCCAGTCATGAGCACATGACCCCGTTGTGACATGATGGGTTTCGCTTCGCTCTACCCATCCTACGCTGTTGCTACAAGCCGCGAAGCTATTTCGGCGTTTCCGCGAACGCCGCCAAGATCCGCGCCCAGGAGCGGATGCCCTTGTGGAAGCTCTTGAGGTCGTACTTCTCGTTCGGCGAATGGATGTTGTCGTCGTCGAGGCCAAAGCCGACAAGCACGGTATCGAGCCCGAGCGTGCGCTTGAAATCCGCCACGATCGGGATCGAGGCACCGGAGCCGATCAGCAATGCTTCCTTGCCCCATTCGTCGGTCAGTGCGCGCTTCGCAGCCGCCAGCGGCTTCATATTCCAGTCGAGCGCGATTGCGGGCGCGCTGGAGTGATCGATGAATTCGGCCCTGCAATCGCCGGGCAGCCGCGCCGTCACATAATCGCGAAAGGCCTTCCGGATCTTGTCCGGGTTCTGTCCCTCCACCAGCCGGAACGAAACCTTGGCGGAGGCTTCCGCCGCGATGACCGTCTTGGAGCCCTCGCCGGTGTAGCCGCCGACAATGCCGTTGATGTCGCAGGTCGGACGCGAGGAGACCTGTTCGATCAAGAGGCGGTCTTTCTCGCCGGCGGGAAGCGAAAGGCCGATCGGCTTCAGGAATGATTCCGGCGTCAGGTTGAGATTTTTCCACTGCGCCAGGATGTCCGGCGGCAAATCCTTTACGCCATCATAGAAGCCGGGAATGGTGATGTGGCCGTTGTCGTCGTGCAGACCGCCGAGGATACGGGTCAACACCCGGATCGGATTCTGCGCGCCGCCGCCAAAGATGCCGGAATGCAAATCGCGGTTGGCGGCCTTGATCTTGACCTCGTCATAGACGAGCCCGCGCAGCGCGGTCGTGATCGCCGGCGTGTTCTGGTCCCACATGCTGGTGTCGCAAACCAGTGCGAAGTCCGCCTTGAGGTCGCCCTTGTTCGCCTCGAGGAACGGCACGAAATTCTTCGAACCGATTTCTTCCTCACCTTCGATCACGATGGTGATGTCCACCGGCAGCGATCCCGCGACCTGCTTCCAGGCGCGGCAGGCCTCGACAAAGGTCATCAGCTGTCCCTTGTCGTCCTCGGCGCCGCGCGCGACGATGATCTTGCGACCGTCGGCATGGTCGGTCACGACAGGCTCGAACGGCGGACGGTGCCACAAATTCAGGGGATCGACCGGCTGCACGTCGTAATGGCCGTAGAACAGCACATGCGGCCGCCCGCCAGAATTTCCTTGGGCCTTGGCGACGATGGCGGGATGACCCGCGGTCGGCCGCACCTCCGCCGTGAAGCCGAGCGTCGCGATATCCCTGGCCAGATGATCGGCGGCGGCCTTGCAGTCGCCGGCAAAAGCCGGATCGGCCGAGATCGACTTGATCCGCAACAGCGCAAACAGCCGCTCGAGTGAGTTGTCGAAATCGGCATCGATGCGGTCGAGGACCGGCTGAAGCTGTGCGTTGGCCATCATGGATATCCCTTAGCTGCGGGCATTGCTGTTGGCGTCGATTTGTAGCCCGCTTGCGGTCTGAGGCAAAGCGCTGGCGGTGTCCGGTGGCGGCGGATGCAGGATGTGCCAGACCAGTCCCGCCACCAGCAGCGCGGTGGAGGCGAGGTTATTGCCATAGGCCTGCAGATCGTTCGGAAAGACCGGCAGCGACAGGCACAGCAGCAGACCTGCAACGGCCAACAGCGCCCAGGTGGCGGCCTTGACCGCGGGCCGCGGGTCATAGGCGGCGCGGTGCATCAGGACCGTCATCGGGAAAAACAGCCACAGGAAGTAATATTGCCGCGCCAGCGGCGAAGCCACCGTCATCAGGCAGAACAGGATGCCGATTTCCTCGGCATCCGATTTTTCCGTCCGCCGCGACGCCGGCGGCATGACCGCGAGATAGCCGGCCCCGATCAGAAGCGATACCGCGAGCACGATCAGGTTCGCCGTCTTGAAATCGACGTTGACGATATTCATGGTGCGCGCGGGTTTCGATGGATCGTCCTGATTGTAATTCACCGGCCGCGTCAGGCGGTGGGTCACCGCGATGATGGACTGGTTAACCCACGACCAGTTCTGTTCGTCGCGCTGGCCGAAGCCTTTTTCCGAGCTCGACCCCACCATGCCCTGGTACCAGTTCTTCAACTCGGTGACGTTGTGCTGAGCGCCGCGGAACGGCGCCGGCAGCACGAACAGAAACACCACCAGGAAAACCAGCATGCTCGCGGCGGCGGCCCACTGCCGGCGCCAGACCAGATAGGGAAACACCGCGACCGGAAACACCTTGATCGCGGTCGCGAGCGCGAACATGCATCCCGCCATCCAGCCGCGCTGGTCGCGCAGCAGCCAGAAGCCGTACAGCATCAACGCCAGCAACACGAGGTTGGGCTGCCCGAGGTCAAACATGTCGAACACGAAAGTCACGGTGACGAAACCCGGCAGCGCTTCCAGCCAAGGACCCGGCTTGTGCCCCGATGCCGCCATCGCGTGCGAATATTGCGCCGTCATCCACCAGGCGACGACGTTGAGGAACGACAGGCAGAGATAAAGCGGGATCTTGCCGAAATAGCTCGGGATCGCCAGCAGCAACGCCGACAGCGGCGGATAGATGAATTCGAAATAGGTGGCGGGATCGTTCGGATAGAGGTTGTTGCCTTGCAGCACCTGCTGTCCGGCCCAGAACCACAGCGGGTAGTCCTTGGTCTTGCCGTTGCCCCAGATTTCCGGGACCAGCACGTCCGCGGTGAGCCCGATGCAGCAGATCAGAAACAGGATATCGAGCGGCGCTCGCAGCGACGGAGATCTCAGCACGCGCCCGTTCCAAACATCAGAAAGTCGTCCATTCTTTTCCGTCGCAAGATGGATTGCTTCGTCGCTTCGCTCCTCGCAATGACGAGTGGGTAGCTCCAACGACTGTCATTGCGAGCGAAGCGAAGCAATCCATTCTTCCCGCGGAACGCGCTGCCGCGAGGCACTAGCGGCGCAGCAATCCGCCGAGCGCGCCGCGCACCAGCGCGCGCCCGACCGAACCGCCGAGCGAACCGCCGACCGACTTGCCGAGATCAGCGACAATCCCGCCGATCACCTTGTTGGTGACGGAGCGCGTAACATCGCGCGCAATGACCTGGCCGGTCGACATCTTGCCGCGCTTGACGTTGGTGCCGAAGATGCTGCCGACCATCCCGCCGATCTGCCCGAGGATTCCACCACCGCCGCCACCATCGGCCGTTTCCTCGGGATGTGCTGCCGTGCCCGCGATGCGCTTCTGCAGCATCTCGTAAGCGGATTCGGCATCGACCGCAGTCTCGTATTTGCCCTTCACCGGGCTCTTGTTCATGATCGCCTTGCGTTCCTCCGGCGCGATCGGTCCGATCCGGCCGGTCGGGGGGCGGACCATGACACGCTCAACCATCGCCGGCGTGCCAGCGCCTTCGAGGAACGACACCAGCGCTTCGCCCTTGCCCAGCTCCATGATGACACGGGCGGTATCGAGCTTCGGATTGGGCCGGAAGGTCTGCGCCGCCGCTGCCACCGCCTTCTGGTCACGCGGCGTGAACGCGCGCAGCGCGTGCTGGACACGGTTGCCCAACTGGGCGAGCACCTTGTCCGGCACGTCGATCGGGTTCTGCGTGACGAAATAAACGCCGACGCCCTTGGAACGGATCAGCCGCACCACCTGTTCGATCTTGTCCATCAACGCCTTCGGCGCGTCGGTGAACAGCAGGTGCGCCTCGTCGAAGAAGAACACCAGTTTCGGCTTCGGCAGGTCGCCGGCCTCCGGCAATTCCTCGAACAGTTCCGACAGCATCCACAACAGGAAGGTCGCGTAGAGGCGCGGGCTCTGCATCAGCTTGTCGGCGACCAGGATATTGACCATGCCGCGCCCGTCGCTGTCGGTCTTCATGAAATCCTTCAGCGTCAGCGCCGGTTCACCGAAGAATTTCGCGCCGCCCTGGTTCTCCAGCACCAGAAGCTGGCGCTGGATGGTTCCAACTGTCGCCTTGGTGACATTGCCGAAGCCCTGCGCGGCCTTGCGGATCTCCGCCAGCGGGTCTTCTTCGGCGTCGGGGCCCTTCTTGCCGGTGGCCGGGACGATGGCATCGAGCAGGGCGCGCAGATCCTTCATATCGATCAGCGTCAGGCCGTTTTCGTCCGCGACACGGAACGCGACATTGAGCACGCCTTCCTGGACGTCGTTCAAATCGAGCATCCGCGCCAGTAGCAGCGGCCCCATTTCGGTGACGGTGGCGCGGACCGGATGGCCCTGCTCGCCGAACACGTCCCAGAACACGGTCGAGAACTGGTCGGGCTGGAAGTTGAGCCCCATCTCGCCGGCCCGTTTGAGGATGAAGTCCTTGGCCTCGCCGACTTCAGAGATGCCGGACAGATCGCCCTTGATATCGGCCGCGAAGACGGGAACGCCGGCGCGCGCAAACCCTTCGGCCATCACCTGCAGCGACACCGTCTTGCCGGTTCCGGTGGCCCCGGTGACGAGGCCGTGCCGATTGGCAAGCGCAAGCGTCAGCCATGCCATCTGATCGCCCTTGCCGATAAAAATCTTCTCGTCAGTGTCGGCCGTCTTGCTATCGGGGGTCGCCATCACATCGCCTCTTCGCGCATGGGGAAGGTCGGTCGCCAAATCAAGCCATCATATCGCATCCTGCCCGTCGATTGAAACCGTCTACGGACCAGGACGTAGCTTGATGCTTCGTGCAGTGGTCTCATACTTTTCTCCAACAGGGGAGAAAAACGGAGGCCGCACTGCGGCAACATGGCGTGAATTCGGGCTTCACTCTTGCATTGCTGCAACACTCGCCGCGCGATCTAGAACGAAAATCGCCTTCGCGTGCGCGGATCGCTTGTATTTCAGATCGCAGGCGCTCAAGATAAATTCACAAGGTACGACCCGGTAACAAACCGGCTGAGGGCGGGGCAATATGGACGAATTGATTGGACGGCTGGCCACCAAGGCCGGCATCGATAGCGCTGTCGCTGAAAAAACCATCGGCATCGTTCTGGGTTTCCTTCGTAACGAGGGTCCCACCGACACGGTCCAGGCCCTGATCGACCAAATTCCAGGCGCGGAGGCTGCGATCGCAGCGTCGAGCAGCAATGGCGGCCTCTCCAGGTTGATGGGCGGCGGGCTGATGGCGCTCGGCACCAAGCTGATGGCGCTTGGTCTGGGCATGAACGAGATTCAGAGCGTGGCGCGTGAACTTTTTCGGTTCGGCCGCGACAAAATCGGAGCGGACAAAATGGGCGAGATCATTTCGGGGACGCCGGGGCTGAGCCAGTTCGCTTGAAACACCTCCCCCTGCCTGCGCACATTCTTTTGCATCGAGTATCATGACATACCCCCTCTCCGAGATCGAAGGCCTGACCGCCTACTCCGCCTCGAAATTGAAATCGCTTGGCATTCGCACGACCGAAGCGCTGCTCGAAGCCGCCCGCACCGTCAAGGGACGCAAGGCGCTCGCCGCAAAGACCGGGATCAGCGAACAGCAGCTGCTCGAATGGGCAAATTTTTCCGACTACATGCGGATTCCCGGGATGGGCAAGGCAAAGGTCGGGCTGGTGCGCGCCGCCGGCGTGCCGACGGTCCGCGAACTCGCGCTCCGCAACCCGGCGCGGCTCGCCCAGAACATGAAAGACATCAATACCAAGCGTAAGCTGGTCCGCGTCATGCCGTCGGAGAAGTCGGTCGAGCAGATCATCGCCCAGGCGCGCAAGCTGCAGCCGAAAATCAGCT
>JBOHIT010000783.1:0-4366 GCA_050726155.1 Bradyrhizobium sp. | reverse complement strand
GATTCGTAGCCCGGCACCGCGTCGGCCACGGCCGGCACATCGGGATAGAATTTGGAGCGCTGCGTGTCGGTCACGCCCAATGCCTTGAGTTGGCCGGACTGCACGAATTGCTGCACCACGGGCCCCGGCGCGAACATCAGGTCGATGCGGCCGCCGAGCAGGTCGGTCACCGCCGGTCCGGTTCCACGATAGGGCACATGCAAGAGCTTGATCCCGGTCTCGCTGGAAAACAGCAGTCCCGAGAGATGTGACGCCGCACCAACGCCGGAAGAACCGAACGAAAGCCCTTCCGGCTTGCTCCTGGCGTAGGCAATCAGTTCCGCGGTCGTCTTCACCGGCAATGTCGGGCTGGCGACCAACAGATAGGGCGGCGCCGCACCGATTACGATCGGGGTGAGGACGGTGTTGACGTCGAAAGGTCCGGTACCCTCAGCGCCGGTTGACACCGCCATCAACGCGCCGGTGGATGCCATCAGCAGCGTGTAGCCGTCGGGTGCGGCCTTCATCACGGCGCGGGTGCCGATCGCACCCGACGCGCCCGGCTGGTTTTCCACCACCACCGGCTGGCCCCATTTGCCGTTGAGGTTTTGCGCAATGATGCGTGCCAGCACGTCGGTGCCACCGCCGGCCGCGAACGGCACGATCATCTTGATGGCATGGTCCGGATAGTCGGCGGCCCTAGCCGGCAGCCCGCAAACCCAAACCGACAGCACCAGGGCGGCGGCCCGAATAAGCATCATGGGTTTCTCCCAATTCTCGTCGCTTGTCGCGATCGTTTGTTGCGGCCGCAATGTTCCGCGGCCGTGTGTTATCAGCCAGCACGCGCCAGCGGAATAGCGGCGTGTCCGGCGGCGGCGCCAGTTCCGGCGTCCAGCCCGTGAGCTTCTCCAGCGCGTAGGTATCCATGACGACGCCGCGCCAGCTCCGCTCGACCCGCTCGAGCGGTTGCCGCTTGGCTGTGGTGAGATTCCACAACGGCAGGAGATTGTCTGGCTCGCGCGCGACGTAAAGGCCGGTGTGATCGCGCACCCATTCCATGCCGGGATCGCGAAAGCCCTGATACCTTCCGCGCTCGTTGACCTGGATCACCGGCACGCGGCCATTGAAGTACCAGCGCATCATCGCGTAGGTGCGATAGTCTGAGGTCGCGATCCAGGTCGCACCGGTCTTTTTCAATTGATCCTGCGCCCGCGCCACTACCTGCTCATAGCCGGCCTCACCGCCGACCGGATCGGCCCGGCCGATCCAATTCCAGGGCGCGGCGACATAATAGAAGAACACGCCGACCACGAAGGCGATGCCCGAGACCACAGCTACCCTCGCCCATTTGACGGTCGATTGGATCATCCATTCCGGCCAGCCTTCGCGGGACAGCATCGTGAGATTGATCGCGGTGGCGGCAAATCCGGCCGGCCACAGGAACATCGGCCAGGTATCGCCGACCCGCAAGGTCAGCGATTTCCAGAAAAAATAGGCGAACGGCACGATGACCGCGGTCGACAGCAGGATCGCGACCGGTTCGCGGCTGCGATAGCCGCGCCACGCCGTCAACGCCACGCCCGACAGCACCACCGGCAACAGCACGAAGCCGACCAGGCCGAACTGCAGGCCGAAAAATTCGCCGACGGTACGGAACGACAATTCATGCGTCGCCACCGCGCGCACGAACTGGAAGCGGAACGAGGCCCAATCATGCCCCATGTTCCAGATCAGCACCGGCGAAAACACGATCAGCGCGATCAACGCCGCCGCCCAGGGATAGGGGTTGAGCAGCCAGCGCCGCCGCCCGTCCGGCACCAGCGCAAACGCCAGCACCGCGGGCAGCAGCATGATCGCGGTGAATTTCGACAGCATCGCAAGGCCTGCGAACAGGCCCGCGGCGAGCCACCAGCGCGGGTTACCGCTTTGATGGAGCCGAATCAGAGCCCACAGCATCGCGACCGCGAGCGGGATCATCGCGGTATCCGGCGCGACTTTCGCCATCAGCAGCCCGTAGTAAAGCGCGGCCTCCGGCATCAGCAACACGAACACGATGGCGCGGAAATCATGGGTGACGCGGCGGACGATATCGGCAAGCAACACCTGCGTCACCAGCATCGCGACGATGCCGCCGAACCGGACGCCGAGATTGGTGTCGCCGAAAATCAAAGTGCCAAACCGGATCAGCCAGGCAATGCCGGGCGGGTGATCGAGGAAGGCGAGCTGACTTTCCTTCGACCAGGTCCAGTAATAGGCCTCGTCGGTGCGCAGCTCCATGACACCGGCATAGATCAGTCGCATCGCCGTCATCGCGGCGATCAACGCCACCACGGCAAGCCATCGCCGGCGGCCGGCGTCATGCGGTTTGCTGCTGTTGTCGGGGGCTATCGTCACGGCGCTTTTTCTTCGACTCCAAGGGGGGTGTCAACGTGCTGGAGAGCAAAAGGTGATGACGGCACGACGCCGGAGGGTATTCACTAGCGCAATTAGGCAATACAATCGCCGCCGCCACAATCGATGGACCGCATGGCCCAGCTATCCCGAGAACAAATCACGACAACCCTCCGCGGCATCAGCTTGCGGCAGGTCCGGCTCGCCAGCGGCGTGGTGCTGTTTGCCTATCTGGTCAGCCATTTCCTCAACCATGCGCTCGGCAATATCTCGATGGAGGCGCTCGCCAGCGGCGTTTATTGGCACACGCTGTTCTGGCATTCGCTCCCGGTGACGCTGGTGTTCTATGCGGCCTGCCTTGTCCACACCGCGCTCGGCCTCTGGGCGCTGTACGAACGCCGGCAATTCCGTTGGAAGGCAATCGAGCCGCTGCAGCTGGTGCTGGGGCTGAGCATTCCGGCGATGATCATCACCCACGTGATCGGGGTGCGGCTCGGCTATTCGCTGTACGGACATGAAATACTCTACCCGCAGGTGTTCTTTGCCTACTGGATCTCGTGGCCGCCGCTCAAGATGTGGCTGCTGTTCGCGGTGCTGGTGATCTCCTGGGCACATGGCTGCATCGGTCTTTATTTCTGGCTGCGCCTGAAGCCGTTCTACAAGGCCGCCGCGCCATATTTGCTGGCGGCGGCGGTGCTGATTCCGGCGGTCTCCATGCTCGGCCTCTATCAGGGCGGACGCATCGTCGTCGACAGCGACAGCGTCGAATGGCGGGCGGAGAATCTCAAGCCGTCGCAGACCGGCACGTCGGCCGAAAAGGCCGTCTTGAACGACGTCACCGACTATCTGTTGATCGGTTATTGGGGCCTGCTCGTCCTTGTCCTGCTGGCAAAGGGCGCGCGCGCCCTTCACGAGCGCCGCGGCGGCATGATCAACCTGTCCTATGGCAACGGCCGCACGGTCCGGGTGCCGAAGGGGCTGAGCGTGCTCGAGGCCAGCCTGCGCAACAACGTGCCCCATGCCAGCGTTTGCGGCGGCCGCGCGCGCTGCTCGACCTGCCGCATCCGCATCATCGGCGACTGCCACGACCTGCCCGAACCGTCGCAGCGCGAGGCTTTCGTGCTCGGCCGGGTCGGCGCTCCGGATCCGTCGATCCGCCTCGCCTGCCAGTTGCGGCCGGTCAGCGATCTCACTTTTTTCCAGCTCTTCCTGCCGCACACGGTGTCGGCAGATTCGCACGCCTCGAACCCGACGCGGATCGGCCAGGAGCGCTATCTCGTCAGCCTGTTCGTAGACATGCGTGGCTCGACCAAGCTGGCGGAAAAGCGGCTGCCGTTCGATACCGTGTTCATCGTCAATCGATTCCTCGGCGCGGTGTCGCAGGCGGTACTCGAGAGCGGCGGCCAGCCGAACCAGTTCGTCGGCGACGGCATGCTGGCGCTGTTCGGGCTGGCCTCCAGCAGGCAGGAAGCCTGCCGCCAGTCGCTGCGGGCTGCAGCCATGATCGCCGCCAATGTCGACGAACTGAACACGTTTCTCGCGCATGATTTGCGCGAACCGATCCGCTTCGGCATCGGCATCAATGGCGGCGAGGTCATCGTCGGCGACATCGGCTACCGCGATCACATGGTGTTCACCGCGCTCGGCGATCCCGTCAATGTCGCGGCACGGCTGCAGGACATGACCAAGACGCTTGCCTGCGAAGCTGTGATCTCGGACGAGGTTCGCGTCACCGCCGGCCTCGCCGCCGATGCGCTGCCGCAGCAGGAAGTCGCGATCCGCGGCCGCAACGAACCGATGATCGTGCGCAGCGTGGCCGATGCGAGGACGCTGTCCGCACTGGTCGATGACGTGAAGGCTACCGCGGCCTGATGGCGGCGATTCCATCGACCGTCATACCCGCGAAGGCGGGTATCCAGTACGCCGCGGCCTATCGGTTCAATCATTGGCGTCTCTGGGATACTGGGTCACCCGCCCCCCGTGCGCAATTGCGCAC
>JBOHIT010000782.1:0-15224 GCA_050726155.1 Bradyrhizobium sp. | reverse complement strand
TCAGTACCGGCGCAAAACAGACATCGCTTCCTTCGAGAATTGCGCACCACTCATCCCGTGTCTTTCTTGCAAAGATTTGAGCGAGGGTTGCTTTGCCTTCTTCCCAGCGGGATTTATCAGATTGAGGCGGCAGGCTGTCCGGATCAATGCCGAGTTTCTCAAGGAGGTCGCTGTAGAATTTTGCTTCGATCGGCGCGATCGAGATCAATTTGTCGTCGGAGCACGCGTAGATCTCGTAGAAAAACGCGCCGGTGTCGGTGATATTCTGCCCACGATCAAGCACAATTATTCCAGCGCCATACGCTCCAAAGATGCTCGTCATGAGATGCGCTGTGCCATCGATGATGGCTGCGTCAATGACTTGGCCTTTGCCGGAGCGCTGCGCCTCCAGAAGGGCGCAGACCATTCCGAACGCGAGATAGGTGGCGCCGCCGGCAAAGTCGCCGAGCACGTTCGACGGCGGTACAGGCATCTGTCCTTTGCGGCCGAACGCATTGAGCGCTCCCGTCAAGGCAATGTAATTCAAGTCGTGACCAGCGGCGTGCGACAGTGGACCTTGCTGGCCCCATCCAGTCATTCGGCCAAAGATCAGCTTTGGGTTGCGTTGATGGCAGATATCGGGGCTTAAGCCGAGCCGCTCCATCACGCCTGGACGAAAGCCCTCGATGAGGCCATCCGATTTTTCAACCAGCCCGAGAACAACCTCAATCGCATCCGCTTTCTTGAGATCAAGAGCGATTGCCTTGCGACCGCGGAGCAGCAGATCGTATTTGGTCGGTCGCCGAATGCCGAGACCTGAATCTGATTGCCTTTCAATTCGCAGAACCGTTGCGCCCATATCGGATAGCATCATCGCCGCCATTGGGCCCGGTCCGATGCCGGCCATTTCGAGTATTCTTATTCCGGACAACGGTCCCATGCTGATGTGCCTTCCAGTCTAAGCGACGTGTTGCCCGAGCTCACTCATCGTCAAAGTGTTGATCGATGCCAGTGCCGGAATGGTGATCTTATGCCGGTGGCTCGCCGGAGTGACGTCTTCCGCGGCCTCCGTCTTGAGGTAAATTCTCATTTCTTCCCGAATAATCTGGATAATCTCGACTTCACGCGCTTCCAGTGCCTCGCGTTGGCCCCCAACGCCCAAGGCTAGGGGTTGGCTCGTGCACGACAACGGTATCGAGAGTGCAATCATCCCGTAGCCCTCGACCACGAGATTGCGAGAAAATGCGTAACCTCGCTTTCGCACCACGGCCAGTTGCGCCAACAATGCGGGCACATCGATCCGATCTTCGGGCGCTTTCGCATAAGCATTCATCCGATGATAGAGACGTTTGACGTCCTTCTCGATCATGGCGCTCAGCAAGATTTGGCCAACACCGGACGGTGCCAAGGCACGCCTTTGTCCAATTCGAATGTGGTGGGTCACCGCTTTTGGTTCGTTCAGGACGTGAATATATTGCGCCATGTCGTTATTGCGGGCCGCGAGCACGACGAGTTGTCCGGTTCGCCTTCTAATCGCCCGCATCAGCCGCGGTAGACCGGCCTCTTGAAACAAGGCGGGATTGATCCAGCTTCCGAGAAAGGGAACGCGATCGGTCGGCACATATGTTCGCTTCCGCGCGTTGTAATGCAGATAGCCCATGGTCGTCAGGCTTCGTAGCAGCGCCGCGGCGCTTGATGGCGGATAATCCAATGCCGTTGCCACAGCAACGATGTTGAGAGGCTGCTGGACCTCATCAAAATATTCGAGAATCTCTAGCGTTCGGATCGCCGATTTAACGACGCCAGTTTCTCCCGGACATGGGCTGAGTTCCTGCGCTTTCATGGGCTTCCTCCCTGCTATGACGGTCGAATTCTGATGATCGACCAGTTTTTGAACGTTGTTCGGGATTGTGAACGGACAGGCCGATGGCTGTCAATGGCGACAAGAATGGTTTCTGCCCGTTTGGCAGCGTTTTAGGCGCTCGGTCAGAGACTTAGAATGGCGGGCCGGTAGTGGAACACGAACAGGGTCGGCTTCTCGCAAATCGAGAGATCGCAGCTCATGAACATGGATGTGTTGTCCATTGGCGCTCGCTATAAAAACGCATCCAAATATTGACGTCGCAAAGTACGAGGTTCACCAATGCGATAGGAATGCACACTTCGATTTCGCGCCAATAGCCGTGCGGCGGCGCGAGTCATCAACCAGGTCAGGAGACCCATCGCGTGAGTCAGTGGTTGAATGAGGACCAGCTGCAAGTCCAGGAACTGACCCGGCGATTTGCGCGGGAACGCGTCGCGCCGCGCGCACAGGCTATCGACCGGCAAGCTGAGTATCCACACGACATGTTCCAGCAGCTGAAGGAGCTGGGACTGTTCACGCTCCCATTCCCTGTGGAATATGGAGGAGCCAATAGCCTTCTATCAGCGTGTGTCGCCGTGGAGGAGCTTGGGCGGGTTTGCTACAATACGGCCTACCTGCTGGTGCTTCAGTGGGTGCCGATCGGAGCCATTCTTGCCGGCGGCTCGAAAGAGCAGAAAGCCAAATATCTTCCAGGACTTTCGAGCGGGTCGTTGAAGTCCGCTCTGTCCCTCACCGAACCGCAAAGCGGCTCCGATGTCGCCGGAATAAAAACGCGCGCGAAGCGCGACGGCAAGGGTTACCGAATCAATGGTTCGAAGATCTGGTGCACAAACTCCGGCAACGCTGATTTCGTGCTTGTCGCGGCCAAAACCGGCGAGAGCGAGTCCCGCGGGAAGATCAACCTGTTCATTGTCGAAAAAGACACGCCCGGCTTCGTGGTAGGAGAGAAAGAGGACAAAATGGGCGCACGAGGCGTGGGCGCCCACGCTCTCTTTTTCGATAATGCCTATGTCCCCGAAGAAAATCGGCTTGGTGGCGAAGAAACCGGTTTCAAGGTCGTGATGTCGACGCTCAACGACTCGCGCCCGATCATGGCCGCGCGCGGCGTCGGACTGGCGCAAGGTGCCATGGATCACGCTATCGAGTTTATTAGCAACAGGCGCGCATTCGGCCAATCGATTTCCGATTTCCAGGGCGTTCGCTGGATGATTGCGGATATGGCGATCCAAATCGCAGCCGCGCGAAATCTCACTTATGAGGCGGCAACGGCCGTGGATCGCGGCATTCGCGGTGCAAGTCTGGCTCCGCTTGCTGCTATTGCGAAATGCTTTGCGACTGACACAGCGATGAAAGTCGCGACCGACGCGGTTCAATTGTTTGGTGCGGCGGGTATATCAAATGAATACCCCATCAATCGATATTTTCGCGACGCCAAAGTACTGCAGATCATCGAAGGTACAAATCAGATCCAGCGCAACATTGTCGCCAGGTCGCTGCTAACTCACTAAATCCGCTAGTCAAGCGAGCGAATGGAAACAACATGGAAACACTTGGGATTGGACTGCACTTCGAAGATGCGACCCTCGGCCGTAAATTCAAGACAATCGGCCGGACCATCACGGAGCCGGACATCGTCAATTTCATCAACTGCACAGGGATGACCGAGGTTCTATTCACAAATCTCGAATTCCTGAAGAGCGAGTCCGACCTGAAGGGGCGCCCGGCGCCCGGTGCCCTGGTATTCTGTTTTGCCGAGGGCCTGCTCGTTCAGGCGACCATGCAGCATACCGGCTTCGCCTTCCTTAACATGCAGTTCGACATTAAAGGACCGGTTGTTGTGGGCGATACCATTCATGTCGAGTGTGAGGTCGTGGAGTCCCGACGAAGCAAGAGCCGTCCAAATCGTGGTCTTGTAAGAACGAAGAATATCGTGCGCAAGCAGGATGGATCGATCGTTCTGGAGTATACGCCGCTCCGCATGATGAAGGCTCGTACGAACGGCTGAGGAGTACTGATGCCTACGGCAAGCAATTTCGAGCTCCAGGACCGAACCGGCCCGCTCGCCGGGATACGAGTCATTGATCTGACAATCAATGTTCTAGGACCGGTCTGCACCCAGATTTTGGGTGATATGGGCGCGGATGTCATCAAGATCGAGGCGCCCGGCGGTGACTACATGCGGCATCTCGGTCCATCCCGAAGTGACGGCATGGGCGTTTTCTTTCTGAATATAAATCGCAATAAGCGCTCGGCACTTCTCGATCTCAAGCAGGCTGAAGCGCGTACGACGCTCCATCGGTTGATCGAGACGGCCGATGTATTTGTTCATTCCATGCGGCCCAAGGCAGCCGAACGGCTCGGCGTCGATTATCAAGCACTTTCCACCAAGAACCCTCGACTTGTTTACGCCTCCGCCGGAGGGTATCGAAAGGACAGCTCTCGCAGGGATTGGCCAGCATATGACGATGTCATTCAGGGAGCGTCCGGAATTGCGGCAATGAACAAAATTGATGGCGAGCCGCGATACTTTCCGACCGTGATCTGTGATAAGCTGTGCGGTTACATTCTGGCGTCGTCGATAGGGATGGCTTTATATTCAAGGGAGAGAACGGGAGCCGGTCAGGAAGTTCACGTTGCCATGATGGATACGATGGTTGGTTTCAATATGATTGAACATTTGTGGTGTGGCGTGCTCGACGAAGCCGAAAAAGGGCTTGGCTATAGTCGCATGTTGACGCCACATCGGCGGCCCTACCAGACGTTGGATGGTTATGTGTCACTACTTGCTGTAACCAACGACCAATGGCAACGTCTGCTCACTGCGATAGACAGAGCTGACCTCGTTGGTGACCCCCGGTTTACAGAGATTGGACCACGCGCGAGCAATATCGACGAGCTATACGCCATTGTCGTGGAGCAAATGAAAAAGAGGACAACTGGGGACTGGATCAAACGTTTGGATGAAGCGGAGATTCCGAACGGCGTCGTTAATGATTTTCAAGATCTGCTGGTTGATGAGTACCTTGCAGAGAGCCGCTTCTTTCGGCGGATGCAGCATCCAACCGAGGGCAGGGTCGTATCCATGGCTGTTCCGGTGAGCTTCTCGAAAACGGCAGCGTCCATCCATCGTCTGGCGCCGCGACTCGGCGAACATACCGAAGAAATTCTCAACGAGGTTTTGAATAGTCCGCAGCGGAAAAAGTCTCATTGAATGACGGAAGAGAGTAAATTCTCTTGGTCTCTTTCTGATTTTCGGCGTTACCTTCGGCCTCTTCAGCTCGAAACGATCGGGCCGAAATTGCGGCCTCGTTTCTCATAGGGATTCTGCGTGTGTTAGCACGAACGTGAGAGCGTCCATTGAACAGCCATCAAAGGATCGGCGCGTGGCGGCCGAGCAAAAGATTCCGAATGTCAGCGAAAGCAATGTTAGCGGTCCGCGCTCGCTGCGGCGCATGCTCGGAATTTTCCATGAGATTGCGCGGTCGCCAGATGGACTATCCCTGGCGGAACTCAGCGGGCGTTTGGAGTCGCCGAAAAGCAGCCTCTTGACGTTGCTGCGCCCCTTGGCGGCAAGCGGCTATCTTGTCCATTTGAATGGCCGATACGTGTTGGGAAACGAAAGCTTCGCGCTGGCTACGAACATCATATCAGCACGAAAATTCGGAGCGGTCGTGCGCGGCCTGATGTTGGAAGCGCAGAAGCAATGCCCTGAAACCGTCATTCTCGCGGTGATGGATCAGGCGACGCAGACCGTGACCTACTCGGATGTTCTCGAAAGCCCGAAGCTCATTCGCTACTCGGTGGCAGCTGGCGCGACGCGGCCGCTTTTCACATCTGCGGCCGGTCAACTGCTTCTCGCCTATCAAGACGAAAAATGGCAAAATCGGTATTTGCGAACGGTCAAACTCAAGCCGCTAACCAAACGCACAATTGTCGACATGTCGCAACTGCGCAAGAAGCTTGATTTGATCAGGAAAACGGGCCTTTCGGTCAGCATCTCGGAGGCAGTTGAAGGCGCCACTGGTGCGGCGGCTCCAATTTTCGGTTCTGACGGAACCGTTCTAGCGGCGCTGTTAATTGCCGGTCCTACCGAGCGTCATGCTCGCGAGGGACGAAAGTGGAGCGAAGTCGTGAAGGAGTTTGCGGAGCAGGCGTCGCGAGCCGTGGGCTTCGTTGGCTAATTCTGAACTGACCGCGGAATTTCTAATCCCAGTTCTTATGCCCTCCAATTCGGTTAGACCGCCGAAAATAATTGTGCGACACATTCGTGTTGTTTGAGTATCGTCGGCTCCAAAAAACGTGCAAAAGGCGCCTCGCTTAGTGTTCGACACTTTCGAGCGCCTCGGAAGCGCGACACGGACCGTCAAGTTCTTCTTGGACGAGGCATCCCGTTTCCGAGACGGCCACGCAAAGAGCCCAACAAGGGCGAGCTCCTATGGGCCCCACCCCGTCATGCCCGTATTCTGCGGTTCTGCATAATAGAGAGTGTTTTTAGATTGGCGGCGCGGTACCGAAGCTTCAAAGCGCGCCGCTGCGAGTGCGCCGGTAATCTAAAAACGTGTTGGACGAAGCCGCCTAGCGCGCCGGTGCCGCTATGGAAATTGGATGCTGCATCCCAGCGAGCGTCGGCGCGAGCATCTGCTCAACATAAGCGAGGAACGATGGCCCATCCATGACAAAAGGCGCCGTCAAGCCATCGATGCGTAGCGCGGCAATGAGCGTCAGCGTCTTCCAGTGGCCGTGCGGCACGCTCGCAACGAGACGCTCGCCACGTGGTGAGCGGCCGCGATGCCGGACCATCTTGGTCGTAACCGCAGTTTGATCCGCGAAAAGAGGTTTGAGGCGCTTTTGATGAACCTCGGACTTGGTCCGGGCGAACGGCTTGGGATTGGTGTTACCGAAGTGAAGGATGCGCCGTGGAGAGACTACCCTTGCAGGATCGAGAACCAGATTTTTACCCACTTTGTCATTCAGTCTTGACTTGCTTGACATCTATCCCTCGCGGATGCTGGCCGCCGATGGCGGCCATCAATCGATTGACCCATTCTTTCGAAAATGAAATAGCATTGGCTCTTGTCGAATGCGAGCGATATCGTCACCGATCAAACCATATCGGCGGATGGTGGCGCCGTGATGAATTAAATCACCATTGCGTTGGCGTTGCCTTACTGCGATCAAATCATTCGAGCTGCGAAGAGCGGTCCATTGTCATATTGCAACACAACAATCTCGACATTTTTGGCCATGGATTGGAAGGCAACCTCGCCCCAGATGCGGCAAAGAAGACGAATGCCATCGTCGAGATCGATGATACCCACAGCGTAAGGGCCCTCTTCTGCGAAACTGCGGGGAGCAACGTGCACGCGGGTAAAGCTGTAGAGCTTGCCCCGTGGCCGAAGCGCCGCCCACTCGTAGTCTGGCGACCAGCAGGCGGGGCACACCGGGCGGGGCGGAAACCGGAGCCGGTTGCAGTTGCGGCATCTCGGCGCTGTCATGATTCCACGTTCGAGCGCCAGCCAGAACGGGCGCGTGAAAGCTGAAACACGAGGCGGAAAAGGACGCGATCCGAGTAGGCGAACCATTGGCAGCGTCTCTTGGGTCATCCCTGACCCTCCAAAACGTGAACGAGCGCCGCGTTGTATTTGCCCAGTTCCGATACAGTCATCGCCAGCCTTGCGGCGTTGACTTGGCGTGCTCCAGCAAGCCTTAACGCCTGCGTGCAAGCCTCAACGACGTCATACAAAGGTGAGACCTCTGGCGGATGTCCTCGCGACAGGCAACCACCACAGGTGTTTACCGGGAAGGGGCCGCCAATACTGGTCCTTCCGTCGGCCGCGGCGGCGGCTCCCGTCCCGCGTTCGAAGAGCCCGAGAGCCTCGGTAGCGAGAATTTCGACGATAGTGCAAGGGGCGTACAGATGAAAAGTCGAGATGTCGGAAATGTCTACGCCGGCATCATCTTGAGCGTAACGTGCCGCACGAGTAAGTGCACCATAGGCGAGACCGTCGGTCGGAAAATCCGCGGTCTGGTGTATGCCCTCGTGGTAGAAGCCGCGTCCACGAACGACGACGTAACGTTTGCCATTGGCCTTCGCCCGCGCCTCTGTCGTAACGATCAAGGCGACCGCACCGTCTGATCGCGCCGGTACCTCGAGAAGGCCCAAGGGATCCACGATCGGGCGGGCTGCGAGAATATCATCGAGAGTCAGCGGATTCCGAAACTGCGCAAGTGGATTGACCCCGGCATGACGCCGATTCTTCAAGGCCACGGTGCCGGTGATCTCGCGGGAGACATTATATTCAAACATATAACGGTGAGCGTCCATCGCATACCAGGAGATCGGTACTGGGCCGAAGATCGATTGAAAATCAACGTCGCCGGTCAGCCTGATGCTGTTGTCGAGATGCTGCGCCGTGGGAATTGCTGTTTCGAAATGGACGCCGACGACGAGCACGCATTCGGCTCGGCCTGCATCGATCAATTGTACTGCCTGGTCAAATGCGTGTCCGCCAGTCATCCCGTTCCCCTGAACCTGGATGACATTACCTTGCGCCGTGATACCTAAAGAACTTGTGATGAAGGTGTGAAAATATCCCTGCCGAGTAAAATCTCCGGGGTGAGCGACAACGACGGCATCAATGTCAGTTCGTGAAACTCCGGCCATTTTGGCTGCCGCTAATACAACTTGTGCAGCAACTTCATGTTCTAGCGGAGCATCGATCCCTGCCGAAACCTTCTGATAATTGCCAACGGGGATCGCCCCATATCCGATAACCGCAGCGCGTGCCATCGACCGTTCTCCGAGGTGAACCCTGATCTGTTGGCGATAGAGTTGCCTCTCGCGCCCGTGCGAAACTTGGAGGAGGCAGTCGTCCTCTAGTTCTTATGTTCTTCAATTCGGCAACAATGTAACTGGCGCAAACTTGGCAGCCATATCAAAGACTCTCCGAAATTGAAGGAACGCCGCGCGTAATTCCGGCCAAATCTTGGGCTAGTCGTGCAGCCTTGGCGGGGTCGTTTTGATTGGCAAACATCGTTGCGGTGCAGGCCAGAACGGGAAATTGGTTGTCATTGAAGATGGGCACGGAAATCGAAATGGTGCCCCAGGCATAGTCGCCTTCGTCCACGGCCCAGCCGCGCATTCTGGTTTCTTCGACCTGTTTCTCGAAAGCGGCGAACGATAGCGGGCGCGCCCAGCGGACCTCCTTAAAATGTCGTTTGAGCTCAGCCGAACTAAGTCCCGCATAGGCGGCCACAACGCGTCCTCCGGCACCCACGAGCAACGGTAATCTTTGGCCGATGCTCATTTGTATTCGGGTTGAGTTCGGGCTGAGCGTGGCGAGAATGAGCATCATGCGCGTGTCTGAAATGCGCCGCCACAATGTCACTGTGACTCCGTGCTCACGCGCGATGCGTTCCATGAAAGGCCGCACGATGCCGATCCCACCACGCACGAATGTGGCCTTTCTGGCGATATCCATAATCCCATAGCCGATCCGGTAGGTCTTCGAGTTGGTGTCGAAATCAAGAAGATTCTCATGGGTGAGCGTGCGGAGAATGTTGAAACATGTGCTGGTGTTTAGTTGCAGATCTCGTGCGACCCGCGATGCTCGAACCGATGAGTTGGCCGCACTGAGATAACGTAGAACTCTGATAGCGCTTGTGACAGCACCGACTGGTTTTCCGAGGAGGCCAGTTGACGGAGTCGCATCAACCGTCGCCTCGTCCGTCCAATCGATCGCGGGCTTTTCAGCGGTATCCTCCGGAATCATTGACAACCTTTGCTTCTATCGCCCGGCGTCAACATACCAAGTTAACTGTCAAAAGAAAGTGTCACAGCGGATGTTCGAGCCAGGCAGACCCCCTTCGGTAATCAGCAGTCGCTGCATCACTTGCACCATTGGTGGCGGACCGGCGACAAACGAAACGAGCCCTGCATAAGCGCCCGCCATTCGGCGCTTGGCCACTTCGTGCGCATGTCCAGCCTCAACTTCGATCGAGGAGGGTGCCCAACCCGGTGAAGGTTGCGGATCATCGTCGGAGAGCGCGACGGTGATCCGCAGCCCCGCTCCTGCGGTAGATGCCAACGCCGATATAAGGTCCAGATTGTAGAGGTCGCTCGGTCTGCGAAGTCCCAGGATGAGCGTTCCGCGATAGCGCTGGAAATGTCCACATGCCACCGCAGCGCCAAAAATGGACAAGGCCATCGAAAGTCCCGACCCACCAGCGACGCAAAGCAGGTCGCCATCGCGGGCAGCATCGAATGTGGCTCTCCCGACCGGCCCGAAGATTTCCAGCTGCAGCCCATCGGCGTTTCCCTCGAACAATATTGCGCTGCCCTTTCCGTCTGGTTTGCGCTTAACAATAAGGGAGATCCTGTCATAGGGAGCAGAAGGCGGATTCGCGAAACTGAATGCGCGGCTACCGTCAATTCCCGGAAATCTGACAAGTATGAACTGACCAGGCAAATGTTCGACCGGCTGGATCAGCTTGATATCGATCATCAGCAAATCGTCGCCGATCAACTTCCGGCCGGTGACGATACCCGTCTTCCTCTCTGGTCGAGGGATGCCGGAATTGATTCCGGACCACAGTCCTGGCAAATCCAGCGTCAGGTCGCTGCGCGCGGAGCATTGGCAGAGAAGTACATCGTTCGGCTTTGGTTGCGCACCGTTGCCCGGCGCCTCAAGCCACTGACGCTTTACCTGGCCCGTTTTCAGTCGAACCTTGCACAAGCCACAACTTCCGACGCAACATCCATACGGCACGTCGATTCCAGCACGCAAAGCGGCCTCAAGCAGAGTTTCGCAGGCCTCCGCCGAAAAATGCTTGGTGGCTTGCCGGTTGCGGATCTCGATGTTCATGTTGATGTCCGAAGCTCAATTCGGCCGTTGCCGCAAGGTTGCCGGCATATCCTTAGAATCCGTCTCAGTCTTCCTGGTACGAGTATTTCAACTCGTTTTCGATGAAGATGAGGACGTTGTCTCCTTCAACCTTGGTTTGATACTGTTTCAAAGGCTCTTCCGCTAACCCGATCGGATCGCCCGAGCGCATGTCCCACTGCCAGAGGTGTTGCATGCATGTGATCAGTTTCCCATCGCAAGTACCAAAGGAAAGCTGACTCTCCATGTGCGGACACAAAGCGGGGTAGCCGAAGAATCCATATGCATTTCGGGCGATCAACACGGCGATGCCGTCGATCTCAAACTCCTTCATCTCGTTCTCGAGAACACCGAGAATGCTACAAACTTGTCTCCAGCTCATGCTTCCTGACCGCGAGGTTGAGTTCCGATGAGATCACGACGTCAAACGTCGGACCGGCGTTACCGATAGGACTTGACGTGTCTATCACCTCAAAATACTATTTTCTATACAAGAAAGCGTTCTCTATGGAGAATAAAAAACAATGAGAGCTTCAGCTGTGAATGACGGAAGTTTTAGTCAGGGTCCGGCCGTTGAATACGATCCGGCGGACGCATCGACGAAAGCGAATCCTTACCCGCTGTTTGCCAAATTGCGGGAAGAGCGGCCGATCTACTGGAGCGATATCGTCAAGGGATGGGTGTTGACACGCTACGTCGATGTGAAAGGTGTGCTCGGCCGTCCGAAGCAGTTTTCAAGCGTGCGCATACAGCCCTTTCTGGCGCATTTGCGTGCGCGCGGCATGGAGGAGATGGCCGAACTTGGAGAAGGTGTAACCAAATGGGCGGTCTTTACCGATCAGCCCTATCACACCAAGTTGCGTCCTGTGCTGAACCAGGCATTCCTGCCCGTCATAGCCGGCGTTGAGCCGACCGTTCGCGAAATTGTTGGAAATTTGCTGGCAAAACTTGAACGGCGGAGTTCGTTCGATCTCATCGCGGATTTCGCGGTGCCGCTTCCGACCATGGTAATCCTGCGCATGTTTGGACAGCCGGTCGAGGATGCGCCGAAAATCAAGCAGTGGACCGATGCACTAGCATCTTTCATAGCGGGCGCGCGACTTGATCCTCTTAAGACGGAGCGTTCAACGAACGCGCTCAGGCAAATGCGCTCCTATTTCACCGATGTTGTGGAGCAACGCAAACGTCAGCGAGGTGAAGACGTTATTTCTCGAATGATAACGTTTGGGGAGAAAGCTCCCGAGCCTTTCACTGACGATGAATACGTTCAGACCGCGACGCTGCTGATGTTCGCTGGCCATGAGACGACGACCGACTTGATCGGCAACGGGATTTACAATCTGCTTCGGAACCCCGATCAGTTGGCAGAGTTGCGCGCCCATCCGGAGGCGATCGACCGTGCGATCGAGGAACTGCTCCGGTTCGACAATCCGGCAGCCACCATGGTGAGGGTGACGATGGAGGATACCGACGTCGGCGGACAGCTGATTCGCAAGGGCGAGCGGGTTTTCTGCAGCCTGCTTTCCGCCAATCACGATTCGGCGATGTTCCCCGACGGTGACAAGCTGGACCTCAGCCGAAAACCGCGCGGCTCTCTCTCGTTTGGAATGGGGCTGCACTTGTGTCTTGGAGCGCCGCTCGCGCGCCTTGAGGGCAAGATCGCCATCCCGGCAATCCTTGCGCAGTTTCCCCACCTGGAGATAGCTACCGACGATCTGGTCTGGCGGGATGCCTATGTGATCCGCGGCATTACATCGCTACCGTTGAAAGTCGGCCGCGCAACAAATTGATCAAGCTTCTGGCCCCGTGAAAGAAAGCGCTTTATGTCCTACAAGCATATCATCTCCGAGAAGAAGAGCGCGGTCCAGTGGATCACGATCAATCATCCGGAACGGCACAATTCCTTCGATCACGCCACGATTAGGGAAATCGGCGACGCATTCGAGGATGTCGGCCAGGACAGTGAAGTTGGCGTTATCGTGCTGACGGGTGCCGGCCACAAGGCATTCAGCGCCGGCGGCTACCTTGGCGACCTCGCGAAGTTTGATCTGAAGCAGGCACGACGCCTGTTCAACGCATCGGGGCGCACGCTCAACCTGATGCGGCAGGTGCCCCAGCCTGTGATCGCGATGGTCAATGGCTTTGCCGTTGGTGGCGGAAACGAATTGGTCATTTGTTCCGACCTGGCGATCGCCTCTGAAAATGCACGTTTCGGTCAGACCGGCCCGCGGATCGGCAGTTCACCCGTTTACGGCGCTACCAATCTTCTGGCGATGACTCTCGGCGAGAAAAAGTCCCGGGAGGTCTGTTATCTGTGTCGGCAATATACCGCGCAGGAGGCCTTGGGGCTTGGGTGGATCAATGCAGTTGTGCCGGCATCGCAACTGCGTGCCGAAGTGGAGCGCTGGTGCGACGAATTGCTCGACAAGAGTCCGGCCTATCTGGAGCTTAGTAAGGTAACCTCCAACGTCTGGTGGGACATGCTGGCGCCAGCGATGAATCACGCCCAGCAGACATTGCTGCGTTTGGCGGGCGGAGAAGAGATGACAGAAGGTGCAAGCGCCTTCATGGCGAAGCGCAAGCCGGACTTCAAGCGCTTTCGCAAATAGAACAAAGTCCATATCGTCGCTTTTCAGGCTGCGCATACGATCGTTGCGATTATCTAAGTTGTGCAACTAGAACAAAACCACACAGGAAACGTTGAAATGGGTGGACGGCTCGAAGGCAAGGTGGCTCTCGTCATGGGCGCTGGCTCAAGTGGGCCTGGCTTAGGCAACGGTAAAGCAACAGCAATTCTTTTTGCCAAGGAAGGCGCAAAAATCTTTGCGATGGATCGAGATGCTGATGCCGTGAATGCTACTAGAGATATCATCTTGCGGGCGGGAGGCGACTGCGCTGTTGCCACCGCCGATATCTCACAGTCCGATCAGGTTGCGATAGTGGTGGACGAGTGCGTCAAGACCTACGGACGCATCGACATTCTGCACAACAATGTGGGTATCGTCGCGCCGGGAAGCGTTACGCGGGTAACCGAAGCGAACTGGGACAAGCTGTTTGCCGTGAATACAACGGGCATGATGCTGAGTTGCCGGCACACCATTCCCCACATGGTTGAGCAGGGTGGTGGCGTCATCGTCAACGTCTCAACCATAGCCTCCATTCGGCATCTTGGCTTTTCCTACGCTGCCTACGATACAAGCAAGGCGGCGGTGAACGCGCTCACGCGGACCATTGCGGTAGACTTTGGGCCAAAGGGCATTCGAGCGAACACAATCCTGATCGGAATGATGGACACGCCGCTCGCCCGTGGCGGCATACAGGCGGCCGGCCGTGCGGTCGACGAAATCTATGCCAACTATACCAGGTCAATTCCGTTGCAGCGAATGGGTACCGCGCAGGATTCCGCGGAACTTGCGCTTTTCCTTGCGTCGGATGAGGCGAGCTATATCACCGCTGCCGAAATTCCAGTCGATGGTGGCCTGACGGCGAGGTGCCTCTAGGATTTTCTCGGACAATGGGCGCGGCAGGACGACCGGTCTGACGCGACCGTCAATGGACGCGTCTCGGAAATAAAACGGCAAGCGGTTGTACCGCGAGACGATATTGGGTGGAAACCAGATGCGAGAGGTTGCCGGGGTGAGCATGACGCAGGGGGTCGTAAGCAACGACAGAATATTGCTGTCGGTCCGCGGGCTGCATCTGAGCTTCGGCGCTGTGCGCGCGCTGTCGGACGTCAACATTGATATCAAAGATGACGAATTTGTCGCGATCATCGGGCCAAATGGCGCCGGCAAGACATCTCTTCTGAATTGCCTGGGCGGTTTTTTTCGGCCGCAGCGCGGCAGTATCGAAATGTTCGGCGCCAATATTCTCGGTAAGGCGCCGCATCTCGTGGCGCGCGCAGGACTGACACGAACGTTTCAGGGTATCCATTTGCTGTCCAGCATGACAGTTCTGGAAAACATCATGTTAGGCCGCGGATTTAGGGCAAAGAGTTCGTTGGGCTCTGCCTTCCTTTACTACCCTTTTGCTGCGCGTGAAGAGGCTGAATTCCGACATGCGGCGGAGCAAATCGTCGATTTCCTCGACTTGGAGCTTGTCCGGCACCAACCGGTAGGCACGCTTGGCTACGGCCTCCGTAAGCGGGTGGATCTCGGGCGTGCGCTTGCCATGGAGCCGAAGATTCTTCTGGTCGATGAGCCGATGGCCGGCATGAATGGCGAGGAAAAAGAGGATCTCGCCAGGTTTCTTGTCGATATTCGAGAGCAGAAGCGGATTCCTATCGTGATGGTCGAGCATGATATGTCGATTGTAATGGATCTCGCTGATCGAATTTATGTTCTTAACTTCGGCCACGTGTTGGCTCATGGAAGTCCGGAAGAAATTCAGCGGAATCCTGAAGTTATTACCGCCTATCTTGGGAGCGCGCCGTAGTGGAAGCGGGCAGTCAAATGTTGAGCTCGTATCAAACTATTCCTCAGTTGCTCATGACTCGGGCG
>JBOHIT010000781.1:0-8202 GCA_050726155.1 Bradyrhizobium sp. | reverse complement strand
CCAAGGGCGGCAAGATTGATCCGACGCTCGGCTTCCAGCGGCGCTGGGTGGTCTATAATGGTTACGCCGAAGCGACCAAGGTGCCGCCGTCATGGCATGGCTGGTTGCATCACACCGTCGACGTCGCTCCGAGCGAAGAGAACTACACCCCGCGCGAGTGGGAAAAACCGCACGTCCCGAACATGACCGGCACGCCGGGGGCCTATCGCCCGTCCGGCTCGACCTTGGCGAGCGGCCGCCGTCCCAAGGCCACCGGCGACTATCAGGCCTGGACGCCGGGAAGCTGATCCGCGAGTTGATCCTTAATCGTCGGGCGTAGGTAACGGCGCTGCGCGCCGGTGTCGGCAGATTGCCTGAACCGATCGCATTAGCGATGTGACCGACGAAGTCGGGCTCTGTCTTCCCAGCGGTTGAGCATTTGACCGAGATCGCCATGCGTCATGTTAAGGGGAGCCTGATTGGTATTTGCAGGCTGTGGCGGCTCGGGTTCGATGTAATTCTTCCATACACGGGCGTGCTGGCGCCGTCTTCGAGAGGCACGGTCACGCGTATAATAGCCGGCAGCGTAGGCCGCCCCAAGCAACGCTAAAAGCGTCAGTACTTCCACCAACCCGAGTCCCCACTGTTTCGCTCCAGCCCGGCTGGCGACGAAATAGCGGCGACGTTTGGCAAAAGTTTGATCGTACGTGGGGAACTAACCGTCGAAGCTTCAGGGAATAATGCCTACGCAAGATCGAGCGACAATGGATCGTTGAAGCAGATCCCCGAGCCCGTAATCCGGCCTTCACATGTTCTTGAAGAACCCGCAGGTCGCTTGCTCGATTCGGTACGTGTATCTACACTCAATCCATGAAACCGTCAGAATCCGACACCACCGATTACATGGCCGCCGCCGGCTGCTTCTGCCTGGCGTCGCGGCAGGCGGCGCGCAAGATCACCCGGCTGTATGATTCCCACATGCAGGAATCCGGCATCCGCGCCACCCAGTTCACGATCCTGTCGCAACTGATGCTGCGCGGTGAAATGCCGGTCGGCAGGCTGGCCGGCTTTCTCGGAATGGAGCGCACCACGCTGACGCGCAATCTGGCGCTGCTCGAAACGCAGAAATGGATTTCGACCAAGCCCGGCGAGGACCCGCGGGCGCGGATGATCGCCATCACCGCGCAGGGCCGCGGCGTGGTGCGCCGCGGCTTTTCCCATTGGGCGAAAGCGCAGGCCGAGGTCGGCAGATTGCTCGGCGCCGACGGCCAGGCGGCGTTGAAAGTGCTGGCTTCGCGAAATCTGGATGACCGGGACCGGGCGTGATCGCCCGGCATTTGCGTGTCTTTATACGTGTAATTACACCCAAAAGGAGGCTGCGATGCTCGATCTGATTGGAACGACCGTTTTGACCGCAACCATCGCGGTCATCCTGAATGCCGTCATCACGACGATGCCGCTGACGCCGGTGCAGAAGCTGACGACGGTGACGATCGCCGGGCTATGGATTGGCCTTGCGATCGCGCTGGCGACCACCGGCATCTATGCGGCGGCGGCAACACCGGTGCCGGTGGTCGGCATCATGGTGGTTCTGCCGCCGATTGCGGTAGGCCTAGCCGCATTGTTGTCCGGTGGTGTGCGCGCAACCCTGCTTGCGTTACCGGTTCCGCTGTTACTCGGTCTCAACGCCCTTCGCATCCTGCCGGGCGCCTTCATCTTGTTGCTGGCGTCGCAGGGAAAATTGAGCGGGCCGTTTCCGCTATCGGCGGGATGGGGCGACATCATCGTCGGCATCATCGCCATCCCGTTGATGCTGACCGCGGCGCGAAACCTCACCGGCAATCGCGTGACATTGTTGGCCTGGAACCTTCTCGGCACGCTCGATCTGGTGGAGGCGGTTGCGCTCGGCGTGCTGTCGGCGCCGGGATCGCCGCTGCAGATCTATGGTGGGTCGGTCGGTTCGACGGCGATGTGGTCGCTGCCGTGGTCGAGCGTCCCAACGCTGCTGGTGCCGTTCTATTTCATCAGCCACGGCATTATCTTCGCGCAGCTGGCGCAGCGCGCACGCCAGGGCAACGCGTTTGCTGCGTCGCAAGCGCGCCTGTGAATAACGGGATCAGCGGGGATGGCCAATGCGGCATGCTTGCGCGTTTCGCCTGTTCGCCGTTCAATGAAGCCATCTTACGGAGATGGGAGACCATCGCGTACGGTTCGGGCTCCAGTTCGCGACTGTCCCGATAAGCAGCGGCACCCGATCAGGATACGGCTGGGAGATAGGCCCCCGGTGCAGAGGTTCTGAGATCGCCCGTCAATGTGGCGCCGCCGTAGGAAAGGAAAGGCCGTCTGGGCAACCAGGCGGCCTTTTTCTTGTGCCGTGATCGAAGGGCGTTACGTCATCCGCGCGGCGGCGCGCCCGATCATTTCCCCGCGACGGACCTGAGCCGGCGCGATTCGCTCCTTCATCAATGTGAGGATCTCCGGCGGCGCGGTGTCGGGTGAACCTGAATTGAACGGCGGCGCAGGGTTATATTCGAGCCGGAGCTGGATCGCTTCCGCGGTCCGCCGGTCGACCAATAGCGATACCAGCGTCAGCGCAAAATCGATCCCCGCGGTCACGCCGCCGCCGGTGACGCGATTGCGGTCGACGCAGACGCGGGTCTTGGTCGGCGTGGCGCCGAACGCGGCGAGGAAATCCATCGCGGTCCAGTGCGTCGCCGCGCGATAGCCCTTCAGCAATCCGGCCGCGCCCAGCACCAGCGATCCCGTGCAGACCGAGGTGACGAATTTGGCGCCTTCGGCCTGCTTCCTCAGGAATGCCAGCATCTCCTCGTCGTTGATCATGTCGTCGGTGCCGAAGCCGCCGGGCACGCAGATGACGTCGAGCTGCGGGCAATCGGCAAAGGTCATGGTGGGCGTCAGCATCATCACGGAGTCACTGGTGACCGGTTCGATGCGTTTCCAGATCAGATGCACCTGGGCACCGGGTACGCTGGAGAACACCTGCAGCGGCCCGGTGAAATCGAGCTGGGTCACCTTCGGAAACAACACGAGACCGATCTGGAGCGGCGCGGACATCATCACCTCCTGATTTAACTTGACCCGAACATCCTGCCATGATGGCCTCTTGTCCAAAATGCCGTATTTCCCTCATTAAAGGACATCGCCCCAAATGATCGGTGTGCTGATCTTCCCGGACTTCCAGTTGCTCGATGCGGCGGGGCCGATTTCTGTGTTCGAGATTGCCGCGCGTTTCTCGGGTGCGGCGCCTGCGATCAGGACATTGGCCGCAACTCCGGGCCCGGTGCGCAGCACCTCCGGCGTCGAGATGCTGGCGCGTGGCTTGAAACCTTCCAGCGCGGTCACGACGCTGATTATCGCCGGCGGCGAGGGCGTACGGACGGCGGCGGTTTGCCCGAAGACGCTCGCCTTCGTGCGCGCTGTGGCGAAGCGCGGCGTCCGCGTCGCCAGCGTTTGCTCCGGCGCCTATGTTCTGGCGGAGGCCGGCCTGCTCGACGGCCGCCGCGCCACCACGCATTGGCAACGCACGCGCCACTTCGTCTCGGCCTATCCGAAGGTGAAGCTGGAGGCCGATCGGATCTACACGCGTGACGGCAATGTCTGGACGTCGGCCGGGATTACCGCGGGCATCGATCTTGCGCTCGCGATGGTCGTCGAGGATTACGGCGACGAGATCGCGCAGCGCACCGCCAAGCAGCTCGTGCTGTACCACCGCCGCAGCGGCGGCCAGTCGCAATTCTCTTCGCTGCTGGAACTGAAGGCGCCGACCGGCCGCTTCGGTCCGCTGCTGGCCTGGGCGCGCGAGCATCTCGATGCGCCGCTCACTGTGGAGGACATGGCCGAGCAGGCCGGTATGAGCTCGCGGCATTTCACCCGTGCCTTCATCGCCGAGACCGGCACCACGCCGTCAAAGGCGGTGGAGCGGTTGCGGATCGAGGTGGCGCGGCAACGCGTGCAATCTTCCAGCGAGGCGATCGAACGTGTGGCCGAAACCACCGGCTTTCGCGACCCGGAACGGATGCGCCGCGCCTTCATCCGCGCTTTCGGCCAGCCGCCGCAGTCGCTGCGCCGCGCGGCGCGGGCGGGGTGATCGCATCGCTCTAGCGCGGGGCGGCGTCGCAATTGCCTGACGTCGGGTTCATCCCGGCCGGCAAGATTTTTGAGAGCGTTGCACCGAACCGGCCGCCATCTCGCGCCGTCGAAGGTGCATGCGGGCCATGACGGTTTCGCAGAAACCGAACAATGGAGATTCAAATGTCGGTGAAGTCGAGACTCTTCGGAGCCGCTTCCATTGCCTTCCTGGCCATGGGTGCGATGGGAACGACCAGTGCCAACGCGTTCTTCTTCCTGGACCCGCATTGCCAGCCGGCACAGTGGGGTTGCGGCGGCGCCTATACCGCCCAGGATCCGGGTCGTGGGCGAAAGGTTCACGGTCGTGGTACCCGTGACACCAGCCCAACTCACATGAAATACACCGATCCTCGCTACAGCGACGCCATGTTGAATGGTGGCGGCGGTGGCGGTGGCGGAGGTGGTGGCGGCGGAGGCGGCGGTGGCCGCTAAATCGAACTGACCTGCAGATTGGATTTGATGCCGCCGGGATCACCGGCGGCATCTCAATGCGGCGCGTCGGGATGCCAGCCGAGTACCGCAAGCATGACGAAAAATCCGACCACATAGGCGACCGCGATCGGCCAGCCCTGGGTGACCCATCGTCCGACCGATTTCGCTTCCGGATACATGTTCGACAGCGCGACGCCCGCGGACGAGCCGAACCAGATCATCGATCCGCCGAAGCCGACGGCATAGGCGAGATAGCCCCAGTCATAGCCGCCTTGTTTCAGCGCCAGCGCGGTGAGCGGAATATTGTCGAACACCGCGGAGACAAAGCCGAGGCCGAGTGCGGTCGGCCAAGAGGCAACGGGAAGTTTTTCAACCGGCATCATTGACGCCGCCGTCACCAGCGCGAGCAGGAAGACGGTGCCCTTGAACGTTTCCGGCATCACCGACCAGTCCGGCTTTCGCAACGGCGCGGTCAGCAGGATCACGATCCAGACCGCGATGCCGAGCACGGGGAGGGCGTCGAGCAGCGCCGGAAATTTCAGATTGGCGGTGATGTTGGCGGCCAGTGCCGCCACGAGAATGGCCGCGACGATGAGCACGCGAATTGAGTCGACCTTCAATCCGCTCGGCGGGTTCTTGACGATCGGCGAGTAGCGCTGCTGCTGCAGCGATGCGGGTACCGCGAAGATCAGCATCGCGACCACGGCGGCAACATAGGCCTCGACGACGGCGAGCGGACTGACACCAGCGATCCACATCATCGTGGTGGTGGTGTCGCCGACCACGCTGCCGGCCCCGCCTGCGTTCGACGCCGCGACGATCGCGGCGAGATAGCCGATATGGACCTTGCCCTGGAAAACGCTGCGCGCCACGGTGCCGCCGATCAGGGCGGCTGCGATATTGTCGAGGAAGCTCGACAGCACGAACACCAGCACCAGCAGGATGACGCCGCCCTTCCAGTCGTCCGGCAGCAGCGCCGGCATTTCATCCGGGATCCGGCTCTCCTCGAAATGCCGCGACAGCAGCGCAAAGCCCATCAGCAGCAGGAACAGGTTGGCGAGCGTCACCCACTCATGCGCCATATGGTGACCGAAGCCACCGAGGCCGGCGCCGAATTTGAAGCCGGTGAAGATCAGCTTGTAGATGATGATCGCTGACAGCCCCGTCAGCGCGACCGGCAGGGTATGGTGGTGAAACAGCGCGACGCCGAGCAGCGTCAGCGCGAACAGGATGAAATCAACCGGTATCCCGAAGATCAGCATTTTCCCCAGTCAATTCCTTTCACGTGTCGGAACTTAATCCAGCACGCGCGTGGACCTCGGATCGTTCCGGCGAGGCCGCATCATGCCGGCGATGCGGCATGATGCGGTGTTGTCAGTTCAGCGATTTCATCCAGTTCGCAATGTCCGTTGCCGCGACGTTGGCCTGTTGCAGCAGTTTTCCCATCGTGAAGAAGCCGTGGAACTGGCCGGGAAAGTGCTTGTAGGTGACGGGTACGCCGGCTTGCTTCAGCCGCGCGGCATATTCATCGCCCTCGTCGCGCAAGGGATCGGCGCCGGCGGTCAGTACATAGGCCGGCGGCAATCCGGCGAGCGTTTTGGCGCGCGCGGGCGAAGCTCTCCAATTGTCGACGTCGGCGGGGCCGCTGAGATAATGGTTGCAGAACCATTTGATGACGGAGTGCGTCAGCAGAATGCTGGTCTCGGGCTCGCTGTGCGAGGGATGCGTCATCGCAAAATCGGTGGCGGGATAGATCAGCACCTGGCCGACGAGCTTGGGCCCATCACCGTCGCGCGCCGCAAGCGCGACCACGGCGGCGAGATTGCCGCCGGCAGAGTCGCCGCCGACCATGAGCCGTGCGGCGTCGATGCCGAGTTCGTTGGCGTTCGCCGCGACCCATTTGATGGCCGTGATGGCGTCGTCGACGGCGGCTGGGAATTTGTGTTCGGGGGCGAGGCGGTAATCGATCGATATCACGATCAATTCGCCCTCATGGGCGAGCTTGCGGCAGACCACGTCATGGGAATCGAGATCGCCGATCACCCAGCCGCCGCCATGATAAAACACCAGGCAGGGGGCGAGGCCACCCGTTTTGCGCAATGTCTTCGGCGTGTAGATGCGCGCCGGGATCGCGCCGTGGGGGGCCGGGATCGACAGCGGGTTTGCCGATTCCAGTTCCGGCGGCTCGGGGTTGGAGACGGGACGACCGGCCAGATACATCGCACGGGCCTGGGTCGCCGTACCCGACTCATAGGGCGGGCGGCCGGCTTCCTGAAATGCCTTGAAAACGGCGGCGGCATCGGGATCGAGAACAACGGGCATGGCGGCGAAAACCTCTGGTGTTGAATGGTGCAATCAGGCGGCGGTACGGCCGCCATCGACGGTGTAGGCGGAGCCGGTGACGTAGCTCGCTTCGTCGGAGGCGAGGAACGCCACGATGGAAGCGACCTCGGACGCCTGTCCGAGCCGGCGTGCCGGGATCCGGTCGACCATCTTCTCGATCGGCATCGGTGCGTTGCCGCCATTGCGGCCCTGCATGATCGTCGACAGCATCCGGCTGTCGATCAGGCCTGGGCAGACGCAATTGACGCGCACGCCGGTGCCGGTGCATTCCCAGGCCGCACTCTTGGTAAGCCCGATCACGGCGTGTTTGCTGGCGCTATAGACCGCGATATGCGGCGAGCCCATCAGGCCGGCGATCGAGGCGGTGTTGATGATGCTGCCCTTGTTCTGTTTCAGCATCACCGGCAGCACGTGCTTCATCCCGAGGAAGACGCCGACCACGTTGACGTCGAGCACCCGGCGAAAACTCTCCAGCGAGTATTGCGGGATCGGCTTGATGTCGCCCTCGATGCCGGCATTGTTGTAGAAGGCATCGATGGTGCCGAACTTGTCGACGCTGGCGCGGACATAGTCGGCGACTTCGTCCTCGCTGGTGACATCGGCGGCCAGCGCCAGCGCCTCGGCCGAGGCCGGCAGGTCCTGGATGGCGGCCTTGAGATCGGCCTCTCTTCGGTCGACCGCGACAATGCGCGCGCCGCGCGCGGCCAGGAGCTTGATGGTGGCGGTTCCGATGATTCCGGCCGCACCGGTAACGACGGCGACCCGGCCGTCCAGGCGAATTCGATCGGTCATATCAGGGGTTTCCTCTGGCTCCTCCGGTTGTCCCGGATTTTCATGGTTTTCGCAGCGGGACCCCGCGCGAAAGCGGATCGCAACCGACTATTTCATTTGTGACGGGAGCTGACCAGTGGCCCCCCGGGGCAGGCGAAGCCCGTTCCCTGGGCAGGCAAAGCCCGTCCCCCGGAGAGGGGAAGCCGCCCTTTCCCCGCCGTATTCGGCGTGTTAACCGGTGGGCACGCGAGCGGCGGATTAGTCTGTACTATGTCGCGAGCCCGATTCGCCCATTAAAGCCGCGAGATGTTTCGAACCATTGCCCTGACCGGTTTTGCGGCCCTGGTGGCTGCCTCGACAATCTCGCTTGCGCCTCCGGCGCGGGCGCAGATCGGCAATATTTTTTCCGATCCCGCACCGCGCCCGCCGGGCGCGATCCCGCGTGGCAATCAGCCACCGCAACAGCAGCCCGACGACGACGAGGAAGTGCCGGAATTGCCGCGCGGCCGCCTGTTGCCGACGCCGAAC
>JBOHIT010000780.1:0-7122 GCA_050726155.1 Bradyrhizobium sp. | reverse complement strand
CCTGACATCGAGGATCTGTCGCCGACCCAGGAGTGCATGTTTTGACCCGTTAGATGCTGGACACCAACATCATTTCCGACCTCGTCAAAAATCCGCAGGGCAATGCTGCCCGCCGTTTGTGCGATCGTTACCCCCTACCTTGCGCGAACGTGAGGACATGGTCCGTCAGTTTCTCAAGACTCGCCGGCACGGCGTTCTCCTTCCCGAGCATCTCCAAATGCATCGCAATGTGAACGGGGTTTTTGGCAAAACTTCCAGTGGGATTGCCGAGTGCTTTCGAAACCTGTCCGAACGTCTTGTCCCAGATCGCGCCGTCCACCTCTGCGCGTAACGTTGCTCCCAAATTGATGGGCCATTGAACAAAACGATCGTGCCAGACGACCGCTGTTGGAAATGGGCTTCCCGCATTGCCGCCCATAAGAGTCAGAAGATTGCGATTATCAGCCTCGTGTTTGGGCCGTTCGTCTGCATTCGTCTTGTCACCGTCGGCGTCAAATATCGCCAGACTAGGAATAGCCAGCTCATCGGCGATAACGAGCGGTTCTAACAAATAGCCTTTGCCGTTGACCGGAATAAAATGCGCCCCAAAACGCCGAAAGTTGTTCCAACGATCCGTCAGCACAAGCCAAGATGTCAGATAAGCGATGTCCTCAAGGCCCTCAACGAAGACGATTCGAGGGGCGAAGAACATTTCGGTCAAATGAGGCTGTAACGCCTGATGAAGGCGCGCCATCCTGGCGGGGGGCTTTTCCGGCTTCTCACCAGTAACCGCACTGATTCGGTCCGCGAGTTTCTCAAATTCAAGCGATGTAATGTTCGAGCGCCTCGCGGCGACGTCCCGTCGCACCATCCGCACACATTCGAAATGCCTACCAGAAACAAAGTATGGGCTGTGGCTGGACACCACGGTCTGCGCGTTGCCTGTGCTAAGCTGATGGAGCACATCCGCTAGGTAACGTGCTTGCGGCGGATGCTGAAATAGCTCGGGCTCCTCCACAGCGAGAAGGAGAGTTGGAGCGGATGCATCGTCGGCTGTTGCCAGTTCTTGGAGAAGGGCGAGGAGATATGATCTCTGCAGCCCATGCCCGAAACGCGCCAATTCACCTTCAAAATTTCCTTCGCCGGCAAACAACCGCGCCATCGGCTCGTCGATCTGCACCGACTTCTTGACATCTTCCATCCAGGCCAGTCTTGCAGTGGCTTCGGGATGCGCGAAGTGAGCAAGCCTTTCACTGAGCGACTTGGAGATCTCGGCCAATGCGCCCTGCTGTGCGTCGACCAGCGCGCGATAGCGGTCTCGGGTTTCGTCTTTAAGCCTGCTGATCTCATCTCCGAAACTTACTTTGGCCCGAACGGTTCTGGCGAGAATCTTTCCAAGCGCAGTGTTCTTTGCCTCCACGTTTTCCTTCGTTGCGTCTTTGATCGCCGGCAGATAAATCCATTGGACATGGCGAGCAAGCCGATTGGCCCCCTTGCTGAATCCATAGAACTGGTCCTCGCTCGGGATAAGTTCGCAGCTCTCGGGGTGGGTCTCCTCATAGGCGGGCAGTGCTTCCCGCATTGCATCTTTGCTGCCCGGTTTCGGTAGATCAGCACTGTATTTGCCAAGCAATTCCTCATAGAGCGCCTTGCACTCTCCTGCCGGTCTCCCGTCATTATATGCCTTAAAGAACGGCGCAAAATCCGGAATCGCGCTTCTCTGTCCGAACTGGCGGACCGACGCGACTCTCGTATCCGGATTGAATACGGCTCTGGCGGTGACGATCAAGACGTCCTGGCGGACATAATCTGCGAAGTCGGTCTTCGCAGAGTCGGACAGATCAGTGAAGGTCACGGTGATTTCGATCGGTTCGCCGATGTTACGATTGTGGAAGTCTTCCTCATCTAGATCGATGATGTTCGTGGAAGAAGACTCCTGTTCACGAAAGAAGATGTTCAACGCGCACAGGACGGTGGATTTTCCCGAACCATTTGCGCCGACCAAGGCGGTGTATTCTTCCAATTCCACGATGCACTCGTGGAAGGAACGAAAGTTCTTCATATGAACAGACTTGATTTTCACGTATTCCCGCCCTTGATACGACTTTATGCTTACCCAACAACGGCGGCTTGCGGTTGCCCGGAAGGCGCCGCGCCGGCCGAGAGATCGTGAATACGAACGGTCGGGCATATCTTCTTCGCGATCTCGCACAGGTGTCGATGATGTGTGAGGTAGATGACTTGCCCAACGCCGGCCATGTCGGAAAACAACCGGAACGTTTCTTCAGCGCGGAAATCGTCAAATGTTTCCATAATGTCGTCAGCGATGAACGGCACAGGGCTGCGTGCTCCAACGAACTCGTGATAGCCAGCAACTCGCAGGGCCAGATAGAGCTGGAAGCGTGTGCCTTTCGACAGTTCGCCGGCGGATTTCGAGCCGCCGCCCGCAGACAGGGCGATCAAAGTTTCGCCGTCCTTGTCCGGCTGGGCGACGAGTCCACTATAAGTGCCGCGGCTGACCATGCGAAACGCCTCCGAGGCGCGCGTCATCATCGAGCTCCGATGGCGCTCACGATAGACCAGCAACGCCTGCTCCATGGCGACTGTACCGGCACGCAGTTGCAAGTAACGTGCGGCGCCGTCCTGGATCTCAAGCAGCGTTGTGCGGCGTCGCTCCTCGATCTCGGCGACCTTTGAGTCCCCTCCGATCGCCTCGACCTGATCAATCGCATGGCTGCGAGTGGCGAAAAGCTCGTGACAGCGCCCGTCTTGATCGTCGAAACGAGCCTTGAGCTCGATAAGCGTCGCCTCCAGTGCAGGCCGATCGGCGGTATCGAGAATGCGCGCAGCCTCAACGATATCGGAGACTCGTAATGCTTCGAGAACGTCACGCTGGGCCTCTTCCACGTGCTCCTGCAACTCGCTTCGCTTCGCGACGTCCAGGAGCTTTCCCGCGACCTCGGCTAGCGAAGCGACGTCGAAGAACGTCGTCATCATTCTTTTCTGCTGTTCGTGAATCTCCACGGTCTCGGCAAGCAACCGGCTCCTCTTCCGTGCGTCTTCGAGACCATCCATCGCTTTGGCGCGGCGCGCGTGTTCTTCGACCGCGTTTTGAACACGATCATCGACGCGCTGCGCCAAATCGAGGACCGCGCTTGAGTCGACTGGAATCACCATCTCGCTGCAGATTGCCGCAACTTCGTCGCGGAAGGTGATTTGGTCCTTCTCCATCTTTTCTATGCGGTCGACCAAGCCCGCCTTTTTTTCCAGGGTAGGTCCTAAGTCGGCGGCGGCTGAAAGAATTTCGCGCACGATCGCAAGCGTCGGAACCTCGGCTCGCTCGCCGAGCCAGCATGCTTTGCATGCTTTAGTCCAAGACGCGGTCCACATCTGCTCGTCTGCAGTCGCCTGCTCGGCCGCGCGTTCCCGTTGCAACAGCTCGCGTTTCCGCTCGCCCACAGCGGCGCGTAGCGCCCGGACCTCGCTTCCACGGTCGAGGATAATTTGGGCCGCCGTGAGGAGACCGTCGAATCCAACGTCAGCGTCATAGGCTGAGCCGGCGCCATCGAGCGCCGCCTTCAATCGGTCCTGTGCCTCCTGGGCGTCGGCCTTGGCTTCGCGCAGGTCGCGCTCGGCCGCAAGGACAGCCTCTCGCACTTCCAACGCCTTCTCGCGCCGTGCGAGCCAGTCTTCGAGGTCTGTCAGCGTCGAACCGTCGGCGAATGACGAGGACATGGTGCGAGCGGCAGCAGCGATCTCATCGCGGATTGACTGCAAAGCCGCAGTAGCCCCATCTTCAAGTTCGGTGCTCCGCTTTAATTCAGCTGCGGCAATGGCGAGAGTTTGTCCATTTTGGTGTAGTTTAGCCAGCTCGGACACATGAGCCTGGCGGTTCGATGTGACGATGTCGTCGTGCCGAAGCGCGGTCTCGAACGCATCAGCGGACGTGGCCTCAAGATGACGGCGATGCGCTGACCAGGTTTTCTCGCGATGAGCCCGGATGGCGGCTGCCTCGTGGTCAGAGACAATACCTGTAATGCCGGCGATCGCGTCGCGTTCCGCCTCAAGCCGGCGGACATCGCTTGTCAGCCGCTCGACATCGCTGACATGCTGGCGCAGCTCTCGCTGCGCATCATGAAGCGCTGTCTCCCATTGCTGGATCGCATCCCAGGCAGGGCATCGCATTCCGACAAGATCTTCGGTTTCGCCTCGCCAGGGATGCAGCGTGCGGAGACGGTCGGTTAGCGTCATGATTGCGGTTTCGCGCGCCCTTTCCGCCAGTCGGCGCCGCGCATCGTGGTTGGCATTGCGCGAAGCGGCCACGGCGGCCATAAGTCGGGCCATCGAGCCATCCCTGCTTCGCTCTGCTCCCGGGTTGTCGTCGGCGTCACGCAGCATGGACTCTGCATCGGTTAGACGGCGACGGGCGTCAGCAAGTTCCGTCGCCGCAATGCGCATGGCGCTATCAATGCCCGAACGAGATTCGACCAGTTCGCGCAGGCGACCGACCGTCGAAGCGCCCAGAATGAGCCGGTGCGGATCCGCTTCGCCTTCTCGTTCTATCCGCCTCAAGATGCCAGACACGGCCAATTCGACCCCTTGCAATTGCAACCGTCGCTCCGGGATATCTTTCTCGGCCGTCACATGACGGGCTCGCAAGTCGGTGAGCTGCTCCATTCTGCTCAACAGGCGCAACGCGGTCGCGTCGATGACGATCGACTCAACTTCGATGCCGAGCCGCTCGATCTCGTCGGCGACCGCCCGCGTTTTTGCGCCCAGCTCGATCTCCTCTTTCTGCAGCTTTGGCAGCTCCGCGCTCCAGACCGGCGGCGGGTCGGGTAAATCGGCGAGTGGTTTGAGGCGATCACGAAGTGCCCGCAGCGCCGCAAGACGCGGCAGAGCGGCGAGGTGACGCTGGATTTCGTCGGTCCGCGCCTGAACACGCGTCCGCTCCGCAATCGCTTCATTATACTGTGACGAGGCGCGGTCGCGAACGTCGATGAGCCGCGCGTAGTCAGACGCCAGCGTATCGAACCGCTCCCGTTCGGTCTTTAGCCCCACCAGGCGGACTTTGAGATCGCTAAGGACACCGCTTCGTGCACGATATTTATAGAAGGCATCAGCCTCCGCTCTCAGGTCGAGCAGCCTGCGGCTGAGATCGGTAAGGCCTGCGCTAGCTGAAAACAGCAGTTCTCCAAGATCGCCCTTGCTGGCGAGAATGCTTTCACCGCCCTTTTCCAGAGTCTCGTCATCCAGTGAGAACATGGTGCGGTATGACTCGCGATCTATGCCGCCGAGTTCGCCGCGGATGACGCTCTCGGCAATTGGTCGGTCGTCGGGGTCAAGCAGGCTGTTCTGCGACCGCTTGATGCGAAAGAGCTCGCGGGTTTCACCGCCCAATTCAAGCTGGCCGCCGACCCGCATGGTTGAATAGGGGTGAAGAAAGTCGAACGGACTATGCGTTCCGATCCCGAACAACAGATCGAGGAACGCAGTGAGGGCTGTAGACTTGCCCGCTTCGTTCGGACCATAGACGACATGCAAGTCAGGGAGAGCCTCTGGGCGCTCTCCGAAGTCGATGCTGTAGTTGGTGAACTTGCCGTAGCGGGCGAGATTAAGGCGTTTAAGGCGCATGAACTATGCGTCCTTTTCGGCTGCATGGAGCTTCGCCAGAACGTCTTCAGCGCCCTCTCGCGCAAGAAGCGCGAGCCGGGCTTTGAAGGTAGATTCGTCGACCCCGAGGACGTCGCGGGCTTCCTGCGGAAGCTGCGTTCTCAATTCATCAGCGACCGCGACGAGTTCCGCATCAAAACCTTCGGAGTGGATCACTTGCTCCTCGATGAGGCGTCGCAATTCAAAGAGCGGATCAGCGGAGGAGCCCGCGATCTCGCGGGGTGGGTGGGTCGCGACTTCGAGTTTCTCGATCCAGCATGCCCCAAGGACAGCCCCCCGGTCGTCCGCTTCGGTCTTGAGAAGATCGAGGTCGCGGCGAATCCGCCAGGCCAAAGGAGTCGTCCCGGTGACCTGCAACCGGGCGACGAGGTGTTCAGAGACGACGGAGTCGCGCGTCTGTTCCAGGGCGCGCGTCACTGCAGTCACGAGATCGCGCCAGTCGTCGAGGCCAGTGGCATCGACCGAAACTCGTTCAAACTGTGCTACGCTGGTGGCGCGCTCTTCAATGCGGATCGAACGATCGTCCCCGATGGTGACGAGTGTTACAGACTTGCCGCCCGCTTCATTGATGTCGCGCCCCTGCGGCATGCCCGGCATCACGATCGCGCAGGCCCCTTCGACGATCGACCGCTTATGCACATGGCCCAAAGCCCAATATTGAAACCCGGTGCCATGCAGGTCGGACGGACCGCATGGCGCATAAAGGTCATGGCCGGGCGCTCCTGCGAGGCTGGTATGCATGATGCCGATATTCACGGCCCCCTCGACAGCAGGCTTGTATTTGCCAACCAGGCTTTCGGGAGCGTGCGGCTGCGCGAAACTCAGGCCATGGATTGCGACCGGAAAATCGCCCGGATCGCGGTCGATTGCCACCGCCTCCGCGCGACCACCGAACACCTTCACGGAGTCAGGAAAGATCAACTCCTTGGAGATCCGTGACAGCGCGTCATGGTTGCCGCGAATAACAAAGACGCGAATCCCGGCCTCATGCAGTCGTCGGATTTGCTCGGCCAGAAAGCGGGCGGTTTTCATCGACGTCTGGTCACCATCGTAAAGATCGCCAGCCAACAACAGGGCATCGACGCGTTCTTCGAGGCAAAGGTCGACAATGCGTACGAAGGCTCGCCGTGTTGCATTGCCGATCAGATCGGCAAGATCCGGGTTGCGGAGGGCAAGTGATCTCAGCGGAGAGTCGAGATGAATATCTGCAGCATGGACAAAACGGTAAGATGCGATTTTATCCTCCCCTCCGACTAGACTGAGCCCTGGCTTGCCTGGCGGTCAACGTCACAAAATGTATCGCCGGTTCAGCACTATCGTCGCCGCGGCGTCGGCACTTCCTGTTCATGATCGATTAGAGACATGTAGCAGGCATTCGGCAGCGCGATCCGGCTTGTTTTTCGCCTCTTTGCGTTCCGCAAGGTCTTCGATCGCGCGCGTGATTGCTTTGCCGCGCTCCATCGATCAGCC
>JBOHIT010000779.1:0-11556 GCA_050726155.1 Bradyrhizobium sp. | reverse complement strand
TCCTTAAAGCCATCAAGATCGAGCATCGCGATGGATACCGATCGGAATGGAGCGCCTGCTCGCTCCTCAAATAACTCTTTGAAGTCTTCCCGTAGGCTTGTCCGATTGGGAAGGTCAGTTAATTGATCGTAGAGTGCCAACCGCCGGAGTTGCTCTTCAGCGGCTTTTCGTTCGGTCATATCGCGACCAAAGAAGAAATACCTTTGCTCTGGTTCGCACCACACTCCTGACCACACCAAAGGCACTACATGACCATTCTTGTGAATGTACCTGGTCTCAAAATTTCGCTTATGATGGCCACCGCGGCCCAATTTCATTTCACGCCGCGTACCGTTGAGATCCGCGGGTAAGATGAATTCCGCACCGCTGCGCCCAATCATCTCCTCTGGCTTGTAGCCAAGTATCGAAAGAGAACTGGGACTTACGCGAATAAAATTCCCCTTGGGATCGGTTACGAGGATCAAGTCCAAGGATGTCTCAAACAGCCGACGACTCTCCTCGGCCTCCTGACTTAAGGCCGCTCCCTTCAAGCGAATTTCAGTCTCCGCTTCAGCTCGTTCTTTCGATGCCAACGGAAGCCACCGGAGCGCAAGTAAGCCGAGCACGGCGCATGCTGCAACGACGTTCATCACCTTTGGAATGATCAGATAATTGGGATTACCGAGCACTCCCACGATCGAGGCCGGGAAGAGTCCGTATTGACCTCCAAAATACAAACCAAAATAGATATTTTCGACGATATTCCGGAGGGTGTCGATCAAGAGCACCGATAACAGGAGCCGAATGGCTCCAAATGTCCGAGGGTTACGAACAAACGCGACGCACACCGTGGCGAGCACCGCGAGCCATAAGGAGATAATGACCCAATAGACTAATGCAGTTGCAAGACTCATCTATACCCGCCGATAGGCTGGAGAATATCTCAACTCCAACGTCTAATCGAAGTTGCAACTACAGTTGGTTGACGCGAAGATTGTTCCAATGGTTGAGCTTAACGACACGTAAACGGCTGTCTGGAAATTGTCGATCTGCAACCGGACGCTACGTTCGAACGCCCATTGGCTGTGCGGGCCACATTGATTGCTAGGGGCACGCCGGCGCTGCGCGCGGCAGTGATTTTCAACCAGTCAGTAAGGCTAGTTCGCGATCGGGCCAAGAGACTCGACAGGCCGTTCCCACCCGAGAGAGAGAACCTTAAGAAGCTCGCAGGACCCCCATCAACTTAGTTGCGGCAGCGTTAATTCATTTTTTCCGTAGTTCACATCAAGCGGGAAACAACAGCGTTTCTATAAGTTCTAGTGACTACGACGCTGAATACTTGCTTGGCCCGCGGGGCCGAGCTGGAGACTATCAGCCAACTTAGCCCTGTTCATAACGAACGCCTTAATTGGCAGCTTCGTTGGTTTACCGGCTGGGCAGTCACCTATTTTGTAATAAAGCCTTTGCATTCGATCGGCTAATAGTAGTTCGGTCATCTTCTTCGCGGTTGATGACCTCGGTGAGAAAGGCCGCTTTGTCATGAGGGCGGCTTTTCTTTTGCCAACTCACTTGACGGACTCATGCGGCCCGCCTGCGCATCCTCGCCAGCTCAGTCCGAGTGACGAAAAAGCCCCGCCGGCTAGGGCGGGGCAAAGTGGGGTTGGTAGTTCGCGTTTCCCAAAACGCTAGACATTATTGCCGGTTTTTCCCCAGTCGATCATCAGGAGAACTACTGACCGGAGCCACATTTCCAACAGCATCTTGCGCACTGCCGGGCTGGAGAAAGAGCCCCGCGGGGAATGGCGGGACCAGAGGTTGGTTCATTGCTAACGGTTCCGAACCCAAGCGCTGGGTTGTCCGCCTAGCCCCGAGGATCGCACCTGCCCGTCCTAACCCGCCGCCCTCACCCTGAACGCCCGACTGCCTGGCACCTCCCCTACGCGACGTTTGGCGATGGCAGTTAAGAAAAAGTGCGCAATCGTCACAACCATTTTTCAATGAAAATAGCGTCTAAGTTCAACATGGAGGAACAAGTTCCCGACCTCACAGAGGAAACTGCGCTGCAAGGGCTTAGGCGGCGCTATGCGTATCTGGCTGCGTGGCTAGTCCGACTAAACAGGGCATTGGAGCCAGCGCGATCTCCAGAGCCGACTAGACCCCACGACCCACCCAGAACGTATCTTCCGCCGCGCCAGCCCCATTCGCCGCGTCCCAAGTAGGCAGATGCCGGACCCAGCGATTAGGAGTTCGGAACCATTCTCACAACCCGAGGGTTGTGTCCCGAAGGCAATTCACCTTGACGGGAGGCCATTCTATGGAATCCGAGAAAAAGCGTCCCTCCTGCCTTGATCAATTTGGTCGGCCCCCCGATTCCAAGCCAGAACGGGAGGATTGGATAGAGAGGTTTATCGCCCGCATGCGTGCGCTGTTAGATCGCATGGCCAGGAAGAAGTAACGCCGCCTCAGGCGCTGTGCTGAAACGGCTAAGAGAAACGGCCTGCCTTGGGGGAAGCGCGCTGAGGCCGATCTTATGTTCCCGAAAGCCTCTCGGACAGAGTTCAACGTTTCATCGGTTCCTTAGTGGGAACAATGGCCGTGCGCCTTATCCTACACAGGTTAGACATTCTTAACTCGCCGGGCTGAAGATCGGGAAAAACCGGCAAAATAGTCGGTCGGGAGCGCTGGCATGCCCAAAGAAAATCAGGCTGAGACGCGCGTTAGATTTGAGCACGGCGTTCCGGTGCAATTAATGGCCATTGATGGAACTTGGCGAAGGGACTGTGTTATCAACGATGTTTCCGAAGCGGACGCCACACTGACGATCAACACCGCGATCGAGGGACTACAATTGACGGAGTTCTTTCTTCTGCTCTCCTCCACTGGTTTGGCCTACAGGCGATGTAGTCTGTCATGGGTTAATGGCGACCAGGTCCGGATCACCTTCATCCGACAAAAGGGTAGGAAGAAACCCGACCTCGCCTCCAAAGGAGAATTTGTTTAGCTGCCCACCAGGTATCATCAATGTCTTTGAACCGACTAACTTCCCGTCCCCACGCACGCCGCATGAAATACTATTCTCGGGGCAATGGCTTAGGCCGCTTAACGCTGCAATGTGCTCCGATTCGACCGTCAATTTAGATGATTTCCGATCCGGGCCAATCGGGCGATCGGGCTGCGTCTTGACCATACTCCTAACAACCCACATCCGGAAGGTGGGGTTACGTAGCGTACAGCCGCGACCCGACATCTCAGGGCCTTGTTCGACGGCGTTTACACAATGATCCTATATCGCGAACTCGGACAAGGACGCCTCCGCGCGACGCTCGAAAATGACCGCACCCTGGCGCTTAGCGATACCGGCAGCGGTTGCGAAGGCGGATCGTGCCTCAGTCTTGTTGCCGCGGTCGAGCGCCAGCAGGCACGCGCCACGCAAGCGATAGATCTCGGGCAGGTAGATGCCAATGCCCGCCTCGTCGATGCCTGCAATTGCGCGGTCGAGATGACCGAGCGCGTCCGCGGGCCGACCAGCGGCAAGTAGAACTTCGGCTGCGAGGCCAAGATAGTATTGCGGCAGCGGACCGGCGGCGGTGGCATTGGCGATCTCGGCATCGATCAGCCGTACGGCGTCCGCGACGCCGGCGCCGGTTGCCGTCGCCCAGCCGACGAGAATAAGACTGCTAGCGCGCCATGGCGGCAGGCCGAACTTGTCGGCCAACGCGGCCGCGCGATGCGCCGCCGCGTAGGTCGCTTCGCGGTCTCCCCCGAGCTGATAGCCGATACCGACGTTGTGTAGCCCGTGCGCAAGACTGTTCGGGTGATCGAGCAACTCGGCCAGCGCAATACCTTGCGCGAAATGCGGCCTTGCCTGTTGTTCGTCGCCCGATAGCCGCCATGAGTTGCCGCACTGGATATGGGCGCAGACGGCGGGATCGTGGCCACCAAAAGCGTGCGCGAGATGACGATGCTGCGTCATGTCGTAGAGCGCGATGACGTTCTGGCAGTCCTCCAGCGCGCCGACGACGTCGCCGCGAAAATATGCTGTTGAAAACTGGCAATGATAGGCTTCGAGCAACAACTCGCGATCGCCCGACCGTTGCGCGAGTGACACCAGTTCGCCGGCGCGGTCGCGCGCCAAAGCCGTTTTGCGCCTCAGGTTGGCGTTGATCCAGAGGCCCCATTTGGCCTGGAAGGAAGCGGGACCGTCGTCGAGCTGCTCGCCGATCTCGCCAGCCCTGACATAGGCTTTTTCGGCCTCGACGCTTTGCATGCCGTGCGTGACGACCGATGCCGCACCAAGTTTGAGCCAGAACTCCAGTTGCCGGCGCATGCCGTTTTGCGGCGACATGGTTTCGGCAAGATTGAGACCCGCCGTGAAATGCGCGATCGCCTCTACATATGCCGAGCGGCTCACGGCCTGGTTGCCAGCGCGCATGCGGTAATCGCAAGCGAGAGAGAACTGCCCCGCCTTGTCGAAATGATAGGCCAGTAATTCCGGTTCCTTAGCAGCGACATCGCCAAAACGCTCCAGCGCAAGACCGACGCGCCCGTGCCATTCTCGGCGGCGCGTCAGCAACAAGCTTTCATAGGCGGCGTCGCGCACCAGTGCGTGCTTGAAGTTGAAGCTCCGCTCAAGGCCATGCTCCTCAGGAAACACAATTCCCGCGGCAACCAGCTTTGCCAGCATGTCTTCCAGTTCGTCATTGTCCTTGCCTGCTACCGCTTCCAGCAAGGCAAAGGTAAATTGCCGGCCGACCACCGCGGCAATTTGGGCCACCTCGCGGGCCCCGCCGAGACGGTCGAGGCGGGCCATTAGTGAGTCCTTCAGCGTCGCCGGCACCGAATCCTCGCCCGCCGATTCCATCACGCTTCGGGTCAGCTCTTCGACGAACAGCGGCACGCCATCAGTCTTGGCGATGATCGCGGCGATCGTGTCCGCCGTCAGTCCATGCGCGGCGGCGACGCTTGCGACCACCTGCATGCATTCGGGGCGGCCAAGGCGTCCGAGCGTGATCAGCGCGGCGTGTGGCCCTGACAGCCAGGGCGGCGTGAAATCCGGCCGCGCCGACACAACCACAAGAAGCCGCGCGCGGGCGATGCTGTCGGCCAATCGCGTCATCAGTTCGATCGTGGTCGCATCGATCCAATGCGCGTCTTCCAGCACGATAAGCAGCGGATCGCTGTCGCTGGTCCGCGTCATGATCTCGACGATTAGCGCCAGCGTTGCCGCTTTGCGCTGTGCCGGCGACGCGGCGGGAGCTGCCTCAGCCAACGGGATCGACAACAGCTCGGCCAACAGCGGCAGCGCAGCCGGATCTTCGATGTGCCGCGCGCCAAGAAGCGACCGGAGTTTCTCGGTGCGCACATCCGATAGATCGGCTGGCGCAAGGCCGGCGACCCGGTTGAGATACTGGATCACCGGGTAGAACGCGCTATCGCTGTGATAGGGCGAGCATTGCAGATTGATGCGCGCATGAGCGTCGGCCGCAAGCTCTTGTTGTAGCGCTTCGATCACGCGCGATTTGCCGATTCCGGCCTCGCCGGTCACGGTCACGATCTGTCCTTCCCCCTGCCGCGCCAAATGCCAGCGTTCGCGCATCAAGCCCATTTCATGGGCCCGGCCGACCAGCGGCAGGCCGCCAGTGCGGATCGCAGCAAATCGGCTTTCGACCGAGGCTTCACCGCACACGCGCCAAGCGGGCACCGGGCGAGAGAAGCCCTTGAGCTCGTGCTCGCCGGTATGGGTGAGTTCGAAAAGGCCGCCCAACAATTTTTGGGTGGACTGGCTGATAAGGATGCAGTCTGCACCGGCCAGCGCCTGCAGCCTTGCCGCGAGGTTGGGCGTTTCACCGACGATGGTCCGCTCCTGCGCCGAGCCGGTGCCGATGATTTCGCCGACCACGACGAGACCAGTGGCGATGCCGATCCGCGTCTGCACGCGCGTGCCGTCGGGCATTTCGATCGCGCCGACTTCGGACAGAATTCCAATCGCGGCGCGAACGGCCCGTTCCGCCGCATCCTCGAAGGCGCGGGGAAAACCGAAATAGGCCAACACGCCATCGCCCATGAACTTGGCGACAAAACCACCGTAACGCCCGATTGCGCCGGCCACCGCGTCCTGGTATCGCCGGATCAGGCCGCCGAGCAGCTCCGGATCAATCTTCGCTGAGATTGCCGTGGAGCCGACCATATCGGCGAACATCACCGATACCTGCCGCCGCTCGGCGTCGCCAGAGCCGAGCGCCACAGCCGCGGACGAGGATTTGCCGGGCGAAGGAGCCTTGTCGTGGCCGGAAATCGGGGTTGCTGCGATGTTACGGGCCGCGATCGCCTTCAAAAGCCGGCGGCGATTGCCCAGTGAGAGGCCCAATTGCTCAAGATCATGGTCATCGAGGTCGGGCAGGACGTCCCGGTCGATGTCATTCGCCTCAAACGCGTCGGCATATTGCTCAAGATTCTGCCCACGCAACCATTCGCGCAGATCGCTCATGCCGTCGATTCCCCCCACTCGGCGCTACCAAAGGCAGATTGGCACATCTACATGACCTTGGGATACAGGACTTTGGGTACGGGATTTCGAGCAACGGAAGGAACCTCCGCCTGGGTCATTTTCGACAGATGCAGCGGCAGGTTTGGGCTAGACGATTTCCGCTTTGCCCGAAAACGCCGAAGCTGAGCCAAGGCCAGGAGCGTTGGTTTTACCGGATGCCTGTGATTCAAGCTCCCAAACTAGGAGTTTCGTATCATGCGCTACGAACTCGCCGATTATGAGTGAATCACCATCAAACCGATGCTGCCCGAAAAATCGCATGGAGTTCCTCTAGGCTGGGACCGTCTTCCTTTTGGCCACTGCTGATCTTCCCCTTGGGGACAAGTGGCAATGACCAACGTTGACGCCGAGTTCTGTCTTCCCGGTGAACTACCGTAAGATGCTAGACCGCACCGCGAAAGGCACGTTATCATTCCGCTTTCGCTTTCCGAGGCGGCCGTGAGTTTTCAGGTAACGGTTTTAAAAGTGTTGGCCGGCCATCCCGACGGGCGCTTGTCGGTCGAAGATCTAAAACGCGCGGTGGCGATCCTCATTTGCAGCGGCCCGGAATGGACCGACCGGACCAGGCGCCTACTGGCGCGCGTGCCCGAATTGGACATATTCAGTCAGTCGCTGGTCATTCGGGATGCCCAAGGGTGGCAGATCACGGAGGCTGGGCGGGAGTTGCTTTCTGCGATCGAGAAGTCTGCCGGTGCACCGCCCGCTGAAGACGCACCAGCCGCAGAAGAACCTATGTACTCGACTTCGGTCCCCTTGCCGGCACTTACCGTCGGCAGACGTCGCGGGTTGCGTCTCAGTCGGAACGTGGTCCGCCCACGGCGACCCGCGGCATAGGAGCCGCCACTGAAGCACCCTATGCTATTTGCCGCTCACGGCGAACCGCTGTTTGGTGAACCCAATCAATGCGATCTCCGTCCGCCCTGCAACGCCGCGGCTACTATGATGGCGGCTACTACGACAATGGTCCGAGCGTGGGTATCGGTGTGGGACCCGGCGGCGTGGGCGTCGGTTTTGGCGTGGGCCCGCGCTGGTAACATTTCGCGCAAAAAGCAGATAGCAAGCGAAGACAAAGGCTGGGATTGGGGTCAACACTCGCGGGATGGGCAATCCTATCGTGAGCCTATACGATAGCCACTGGCTTCCGAAGCCGCAACTCCTAACACGATGACGATTTCCTGGGTGCATCTTGCGGAGGAAGACTTCGAGGAATGGTGCGACCCGCGCAACTGGAGGCGAAGAAGTATGCGCTGTGGTACACCGGGGGGAGCCGCGATCCGCTGAGCCACGAACACAATGTGCAGCGCTTCATGAAGTGGCTTTACGGCAGGATTTTCTCTGTGTGCGAGTAATCGGGCCAAAGCGGTGCTGCACGGTCCCCACCTCAGCGCCTGCGGTGCGAGCTTCGTCGTATCTCATGACGTCTGGACGCCTCCACGTCAAAACTTATGGCCGGGCCTCCGTTCGGATCCGCGAGGACAACGGCGACGGCGGGCGAAGAACATGCGCTGCTCCGGCTGTGGATCGCGGTGATGTGGGCACGGGTTCTTCGGGGCCGCACTGCAACGGCGATGCACTTCGGCACGTTTTCGAGACTCTGGTCCGGCGTGGCATGACTGGGGGGTGTTGGTGGCAAATAGGCCATCGGCAGTTGATTGAGTACAACTTTTAACTTGCAAATTCCCTTCATTGGTAACTTCGGCTTCGCTCTCACTTCCTGAGCTCGACCCTCATTTGGGGGCGCCCGCGAGATGGCCACATCCAAGTGCGGCTTCGTGGCCTTCATAAAGCGAATCGCTACCAGCGAATTGGTCTTTCTGCTTGAAACTCCACGTGGAGCTTCAAAATAATTTCAGCGAGAGGGAACTATTCCTTATGTGCATTTTTGTACATTCCTGCTGGCGCACTCTCGCGCGATGTTGGGTGGGGCAGTAGGGGAAATGTAATGGAAAATTCGTTAGTGGTCTTGGTCATAGAAGACGACGAGGCGGTACAAAGTATCGTTGAAGAAGCCCTAAACGAAGGCGGTTTTGAAACGGCCGTAGCGGCATCGGGCGAAGAAGCCGTTACCCTGTTAACGGGGAAAAAGACCCCATACCGCGCGCTTGTGACGGACATTAATCTGAAAGGAACGATGGACGGCTGGGAAGTTGGCAAGCGCGCCCGCGCGATCGACCCGGACTTTCCCATCGTTTACATGACCGGCGCTGCGGCCGACCAGTGGGCCTCAAACGGTGTCCCAAAGAGCATTCTTCTCACTAAGCCGTTCGCGCCTGCGCAGCTTGTCACCGCGGTTTCCCAGCTTCTCAATAACACGTCGCCGACCGCGTAAATTAGCCTTTGCCTCATTTCTGACCTGATCCATTCAGACCTCATTCAGCGGCAAGCGCTGTAGTAGGTTCGCTTAGGTCCTCATCGCGGGTTTTTCATGAAGCATCAACGCAATTTCGTATTGACCCTCCTCTCGGTGCTTTTCTTAGGTGTGGCCCTGGCCGGCGCACAGGCGGCGGAGAAGCGTGTTGCATTGGTCATTGGCAACGCCAATTATTCGTCCGGGGCGCTTCCGACACCTGCCAATGATGCGGGTTTGATCGCGCAAACTCTTCAGGCCGCCGGTTTCGATGTCACCGGAGTTCGCGACCTTGATCAGGATTCGCTGCGGAAGACGTTCCGGGATTTCGTCGCCAAGGTATCGGCGACTGGTCCCGATACGGTGGCGTTGATCTACCTCAGCGGCTACGGGTTGCAGCTCGAAGGCGAAAACTACTTCGTGCCAACGGACGCCAACATCGCACGTGATGCGAATGTCTCGTCCGAGGCCTTACGCCTTTCGGACTATACTAAGCCGCTTGCGGCACTCGGCATCAAGGCGAGCATCGTCGTTCTTGACGGGGCGCGCGCCAATCCTTTCGCCAAATCCGGCCCCCCGCTCGCGGGCGGCCTCGCCCTTGTCGAGCCGGATCCTGGAACCTTGATTGCCTTCAACGCCGCGCCCGGAACGGTCGCGCAAAACGAGGCCGGTCCGTATTCGTCTTACGCGCAGGCGCTTGCCGAGATGATGCGCGAGGGAGGTCTGCCGGTCACGGAGCTGTTCAACCGGGTTCGGCTTCGGGTGAACGAGATCACCAAGGGCGCGCAGGTGCCTTGGAACGCTTCGAAGCTACAGGCGCCGTTTTACTTTTTTGAGCGCGGGCCGGATGCGCCGCCGCCTCAGATTACGCTTGAACAGACGTCATCGATCCGATCCAAGCCGATCCGGGATTTTGATGCCCGGGATGCCTATCTCGCAGCCCTCGATCGCGACAGTCTGCAGGACTATGAAAATTTTCTGCGCGCTTACCCGAACGATCCGATGGCAAGACGGGTGCAGGCCATTGTTGCGGCCCGGCGCGAGGCCGTGACGTGGCGGCGCAGCCGTAGCGTCGATACGCCTCCCGCTTACTGGTCGTATTTGCGTCGTTACCCCCGCGGCTTCCATGCCAACGACGCGCGGCGCCGGCTTGCATATTTGTCGGCCGCTTTCGAACCGCCGCCGAGATTCGAAATCATCAGCTACGACGTACCGCCGCCACCGCCGGAAGAGGTGATTTATGTCGAGCGTCCGTTATTGATTTTCGACGATCCGGATTTCGGATTTGAGCCTCCGCCGCCACCGCCGGTATTTTTCCTACCGCCGCGGCCAGTCTACTTCATCGATCTGGCTCCGCCACCGCCGGCGGTTTATGCGTACGTTCTACCTGTTCCGGCCTACGTTCCGGTACCGGTCTATATCAACACGCCGGACTATGTTGCGCCGCCGCCAAACAATGTGATCTACAACAACATCCACAACACCGTTGTCGTCAACAACGTCACCAATACCGTCGTCATTACCAATCCAAGTGGGCAGTCCCAAACCTTCTCCCCTCCCCCGCAAGCCCCGGCATCTCAGGCTGAGCCTGCCCCCGCATCCAGGGCATCGCCCTCCAGCGCCGGTATCGTGGGTGCCGGCATTGCCGGGGCCGGCGCTGCTGCCTTGCTCGCGCCCTCGCTTCCACCATCGGTCGCCCCAAAAGCGATTCCAGTTCAGAATACACCTCCTTCAAACGCAACGGCTCCCGGTCAACCGCAGCCCACAGCGACGCCGCCGGCCAATGGCAAGCCGTCTGTCGTCGGTCAGCCGTCGCCTACTCCTTCACCGACACTATCGGCCATTCCTGGCCAGGCGCCAAAGCAGACCGTACCGGATACCAAGGCCGGGCAGCCTCTGACTTCTCCCTCACCGACCGCATCGCCTGCTCCGGGACAGGCTCCGAAACAGACGGCGCCGGAAACCAAAGGCGGACAGTCGTTGCCTGGCGCCGGCGGTCAACCGCTGCCGCCGGTCAATGGCAAGCCACCGGTGGCAGGTCAGCAGCTGCCATCGGCTTCACCCACGGCATCACCTGCTCCTGACCAAACGCCGAAGCCGATCATCCCCCAAACCAAGGGGGGACAACCGCTGCCTTCTCCCTCGCCGACCGCTTCGCCTGCGTCCGGCCAGGCACCGAATAAGACCGTCCCGGAAACCAAAGGCGGACAGGCGCTGCCTGGAGCTGGCGGACAGCCGCTGCCGTCAGTCACCGGCAAGCCGCCGGTCCCGGGTCAGCCGCTGCCTGCTTCTTCGCCCACACCATTGCCTGCTCCCGGCCAAACGCCGAAGCCGAATGGCTCCGAAACCAAAGGCGGACAGCCGCTGCCTGCTGCGCCGTCGCCGCTACCCACGGCGACGCCAGGGCCAGCACCGAAGACGACGTTGCCTGAAACCAAAGGCGGACAGCCATTGTCTCCGCAGACCCAGCCGAAGGCTCCGGCTGTCGTAGCTCCGACTGCGCCGCCGTCACCTCCTCCTGGTGCTGCGCGTCCGGCTCCGCCTCCACCTCCTCCGCCTCCTGTTGCGCGACCGGCTCCGCCGCCGCCACCACCACCTCCTGTTGCGCGACCGGCTCCGCCGCCGCCACCACCGCCTCCTGTTGCGCGACCGGCTCCGCCGCCGCCACCACCGCCTCCTGTTG
>JBOHIT010000778.1:0-6823 GCA_050726155.1 Bradyrhizobium sp. | reverse complement strand
GCTCGCAATGACGGGCATCTTACGGATCGTCCCCACGCGTGATCGCCATGATCTCATCCGTGGATGGACCGGGACCGGCAATACCCACCAATTTAGCGAAACGATTCGGGCGCCGCGTTCCATCCATTCGCTCGATGACGACGCTGCCATCGGCAGCTCGTCTGAATGCGACCTCAGTGCCTGGCTCTACACCCAAATACTCCCGGACCCACCTTGGAACGGTGACCCGGCCGTTTTTCGTGAGTTTGGTCGGCATCGCGTTTCTTCCAGGCCGCTTCTCCACCCCGCCAAACTACCAAAATCGACGCTGGCGCCGATGGTTAATCGCGTCTTAACCTCGCCGTATCTATGGTGGTTTGATCCGTTTCCGGTCGCTCCATCCGACCCCCGACCGTTATTGAAAGTGCTGGCGTTTCAGACATGGCAATGACCGCCTCTTCCGGCGTGGCGCAGGGCGCCGGCAGTGTCCCCGCTGCCGGTCAGGCCGAACGTTCCCCGTTTTTGCGGACGGCCGAGCTTTTGGCCCCCTATCAGCCCGGTAAGCCATTGATCGCGCTGTCATTAGGCGAGCCGCAGCATCCCGTCCCGGCGTTTGTCGGCCCGGTGCTGGCCAAACACATTGCCGATTTCGGCCGCTACCCGATCGCCAAGGGCATCGAGCCATTCCGCCGCGCGGTCGCGAACTGGCTGTCGACCCGGTTCCAGCTGCCCCGGGCGATCGATTCCGAGAGCGAAGTTTTGGTGCTGAACGGCAGCCGCGAGGGGTTGTTCTTCGCCGCCATCACCGCCGCGCGCTATGTCGGGCCGCGCAAGGGCCGGCCGGCGATCCTGATGCCCAATCCGTTCTATCCGGCCTATGGCGCCGGCGCCCGCGCCGCCAATTGCGAACCGATCTATCTGCCGACCACGCTCGCCAACGGCTTCCTGCCGGATCTCGATGCGCTCGATGAGGCGACGCTGGCGCGTACGGTGGCGATGTTCATCGCCTCGCCGGCCAATCCGCAAGGCGCGGTCGCCTCGCGCGACTACTTCACGCGTTTGACGCAACTCGCGAACCGTTTCGGCTTCATGATCCTGAGCGACGAGTGCTATTCGGAAATCTACACCAGGCAGGCGCCGGGCAGCGTGCTCGAATCCGCCGGACCCGATTTCACCAACGTCGTTGCGTTTCAATCGCTGTCAAAGCGCTCGAACCTGCCGGGTATGCGCGTCGGCTTTGCCGCCGGCGACAAGAAATTCCTCAGCGTGTTTCACGAACTGCGCAATGTCGCCGCACCCCAGGTACCGGTGCCGTTGCAGCACGTCGCGGTCGCAGCCTACAGCGACGAGGCACATGTCGAGGAAAACCGCCGGCTCTATCGTATCAAGTTCGATCTCGCCGACCAGATCCTCGGCAACCGCTACGGTTATGTGCGACCCGCCGGCGGCTTCTGCGTCTGGCTCGACGTGTCGGACCGCGGCGGCGATGAAGCCGCAACCGTGCAACTTTACAGGGATGCCGGCGTGCGCGTGATCCCCGGAACCTATTTGTCGCGGCCGCAGAACGACGGCAGCAACCCCGGCGCCGGCTATATCCGGCTGGCGCTGGTATCCGACAGTGAATCAACGGCCGAGGCTTTGCATCGGCTGGTCGAAACCTTGGCTTAATCGCAGGGCCCCATGAGCATGCCAGCGATCGAACGTGTCATTCCCCTGGTCGGCCATCTGCCGGCCTCCATCCGCGACGCGCTGGCGCGACGCCTGCGGGAAGTCGCAGGCCTGTGCCTGATCGCGGTGTCCGGCGTCGCCGCCGCCGCGCTGATGACGTGGTCAGTGCAGGATCCGAGTCTGAGCCACGCGACCTCGCGCGCCATCCGCAACATCCTCGGTTATCCCGGCGCGATCGGTGCCGACCTGTTGATGCAGATCCTCGGGCTCGGCGCGATCATGCTGATCCTCCCGGTCGCGGTATGGGGCTGGCGCATGCTGACCCATCGCACTTTCGACCGCGAGGCACTGCGGCTGGGATGCTGGATCCTCTGCACGATCATCGCGGCAGGCTTTGCCAGCTGCTGGCCGCATGGCGGCGCATGGCCGCTGCCGACCGGACTTGGCGGCGTCGTCGGCGATGCGCTGGTGCGCGCGCCGGCCGTGATCTTCGGGCCCGCCGGTTTCATCTACCGGCTGGTGCTCGGCGCGATCCTGTTCGCGGCGATGTGCGCCTCCTTCCTGTTTGCAAGCGGCTGGGGTTCCCGCCCGCGCGACGACCAGGAGCTGACGCCGATCGAGGATGATGATGCGCCGTTCGAAGAAGAACGCGATCGCAGCTCGGTTTCGCTGGGCTGGATCTATCACGCGCTGATGAGCGCGAAGGCCCGGCTCGGCTGGCTGATGTCGACGGCCTATCGCTCGCTGGTCGCGAGCGCACCGCAGCCCCGCACCGCCTCGTTCGAACGGCAGGAGCCCAATCTCAGCGGCCGCCAGGCGCCGTCGCTGGCGCCACAGACGCAGGAAGATTACCAACACGAGGACGAGGAAGAAGACGAGGAGGAGGAAACCCCCGCCGCCCGCGCCCCGCGCAAGAAGGCCGCGCCAAAGGCATCGCCGCGCAAATCCCAGGACAAGTTCGAACTGCCTTCGGTCTCGGTGCTGACGGCGCCGAAGGCATCCGATCGCCAGCCGCTCAACAAGAGCGAACTGGAAGCCAATTCGCGCGCGCTGGAAGGCGTGCTCGGCGACTTCGGCGTCCGCGGCGAGATCGTCAAGGCCAATCCGGGCCCGGTGGTGACGCTCTACGAACTCGAGCCGGCGCCCGGCATCAAATCCTCGCGCGTCATCGGCCTTGCCGACGACATCGCCCGTTCGATGAGCGCGCTCTCCGCACGCGTTGCTGTCGTGGCCGGCCGCAACGCCATCGGCATCGAGCTGCCGAACGCGCATCGTGAAAAGGTTTACTTGCGCGAACTGCTGTCGGTAAAGGACGACTCGCACGCCAAACTGCCGCTCTGCCTCGGCAAGAACATCGGCGGCGAATCTATCATCATCGATCTCGCGCGCACGCCGCATATGCTGATCGCCGGTACCACCGGCTCCGGTAAATCGGTCGCCATCAACACCATGATCCTCAGCCTGGTCTACCGGCTGCGGCCCGATCAGTGCCGGCTGATCATGGTCGATCCCAAGATGCTCGAACTCTCCGTCTATGACGGCATCCCGCATTTGCTGACGCCCGTCGTGACCGACCCGAAGAAGGCCGTGGTCGCGCTGAAATGGGCGGTGCGCGAGATGGAAGAGCGATACAAGAAAATGTCCAAGCTCGGTGTCCGCAACATCGACGGCTACAACCAGCGCCTGCTGGAAGCCAAGGGCAAGGGCGAGGAATTGTCGCGCACGGTGCACACCGGCTTCGACAAGGAAACCGGCAAGGCGATCTACGAGGAAGAAAAGCTCGACCTCGATCCATTGCCCTACATCGTCATCATCGTCGACGAAATGGCCGACCTGATGATGGTGGCCGGCAAGGATATCGAAGGCGCGGTGCAGCGGCTGGCGCAGATGGCGCGCGCCGCGGGCCTGCACGTGATTCTCGCCACGCAACGTCCGTCGGTCGACGTCATCACCGGCACCATCAAGGCGAACTTCCCGACCCGCATCTCGTTTCAGGTCACGTCGAAGATCGACAGCCGCACCATCCTCGGCGAAATGGGCGCCGAGCAGTTGCTCGGCCAGGGCGACATGCTCTACATGGCGGGCGGCGGCCGCATCAGCCGCGTGCACGGTCCCTTCGTTTCCGACGAGGAAGTCGAAAAGGTCGTGCGCCATCTCAAGACCCAGGGCCAGCCGGAATATCTGGAAGCGGTTACCGCCGAAGAGCCGACCGACGAGGATGGCGCGGTGTTCGATTCCACCGGCATGGGCAGTGGCGAAGGCGCCGGCGACCTGTTCTCGCAGGCGGTCGCGATCGTCAAGCGCGACCGCAAGGCCTCGACTTCCTATATTCAGCGCCGGCTGCAAATCGGCTACAACCGCGCGGCGTCGCTGATGGAGCGGATGGAACTCGAAGGCATTGTCGGCCAGGCGAACCATGCCGGCAAACGCGAAATTCTGGTCGAGGAAGAAGAGAGCGGGTTCTAACTACTGAATACGGCGTAATGATTTTCACGTAAAAACGATGTCTCCTTTGGTCGAAAGCGCGATAAAATGACCGGCGGCGGGACCACGCGTTGAACAGAGATTTGAACGACCTGATGACACAATACCTCACCCATCGCGGCATCCGTTACGGACTGGCGCTCGTGATCGCCGCCTCCGTCGCAGGTTCCGCGACAGCAGGCTTTTCTCAGAACGTTCCGATTCCGAAGTCTGCGCCCAAGGCCCGCGACGGCGGCGCGCAGATGAGTGCGCAGGATTCGCAGAAGGGTCCGACGACGACCGGCGCGACGCAGGCGGTGCCGAACCCGGTGATCCCCGATCCGCACCGCAATGTGCCTGCCAACATTTTTGCGACCTTCGATGCCAACCAAAAGGCGCAGGCCGCCAAGGTGAGCACATATCTGTCGTCGTTGCAGACGCTGGTTGGAAACTTCGTCCAGGTCGGGCCGGACGGCAGCAAGACCAAGGGCGATTTCGTGATCCAGAAGCCGGGCAAGGTGCGCTTCGAATATGAGGCGCCGAGCCAGATCGCGATCGTCGCGGACGGATCGTCGCTCGCCGTGCGCGACAAGAAGCTCGCGACCCAGGACATTTACCCGCTGTCGCAGACGCCGCTGCGTTTCCTGCTGTCGGACCGTATCGATCTCTTGAAGGACACCAATGTCGTCAGCGTCTCGGCCGATGACGTCTTCATCAGCGTCACCATCGAGGAGAAGCAGGCGTTGATCGGCACCAGCCGGCTGATGCTGATGGTCGGCGCCAAGGACGGCCAGCTCAAGCAATGGACCGTGACCGACCCGCAGGGCTACGACACCACGGTCGCGGTCTATAACCTGGACACGTCGAAGAAGATCGATCCCGGCCTGTTCAAGATCGATTTCACCAATTATGCGACGCCGCCCGGCTGATGCCGAAGAAAGACGTGGATGGCCGGGACAAGCCCGGCCACGACGGAACGGAAAGACTGCTACACCGTTCGCATGCGTTTTTCCCTGACCACGTGGAATATCAACTCGGTGCGCCTGCGCATCGACATCGTCGCCAAATTCCTCAAATCGGTGCGTCCGGACGTGCTGTGCTTGCAGGAAACCAAATGCATCGACGACGCGTTCCCGCTGAAACGCTTCAAGCGCCTCGGCTATGAACACGTCGCGCTGAACGGGCAGAAGGGCTATCACGGCGTTGCCATCGTCTCGAAACTGCCGTTCGAGACCAAGGACATCCGAACCTTCTGCGACAAGGTCGATTCGCGGCATATCTCGGTGGCGTTCGGCGAGAAGGCGCAGCTGGCAAAGCCGCTGGTGCTGCATAATTTCTACGTCCCGGCCGGCGGCGACATTCCCGATCCCGCGCTCAATCCGAAATTCGACCACAAGCTGAAATTCCTCGACGAGATGAAGGCCTGCGAGCCGCTGCATCCGCGCGGCGACGACCGGCATATCCTGGTCGGCGATCTCAACGTGGCGCCGCATGAGAACGACGTGTGGTCGCACAAGCAGCTGTTGAAGGTGGTCTCGCACACCCCGATCGAATGCGAGAAGTTGCTGGCGGCGCAGACCCATGGCGAATGGTTCGACGTCGCGCGCGAGCGCATTCCGATGTCGGAGAAGGTCTACACGTGGTGGAGCTACCGTGCCGCCGACTGGACCGTCGGCGATCGCGGCCGCAGGCTCGATCACATCTGGGTTTCGCGCGCGCTGAAGGATGGCATCACGGATTTCCGCATCAGCCGCGATGCCCGCGGCTGGGAGCGGCCGTCGGACCACGTGCCGGTCACGGTGACGCTGGAGGTTTGATCGCAAAGCGTTTTCGAGCGAAGTGGTTGCCGGTTCGCGTGAAGAAAACGCGTCAAAACAATAATCCAAAGCTCAGATGCTGAGCTTGGCGCCGGCCATCAAGATGTCGCTGGCGAGCTGGCTGGTGCGGGTGGCAAGTTCGTCGCGCAGCGCCCGCGCCGCAGCCGGGTCGCTTTCGAGCACGCGCTGGAACAGGCTGCGCGCGACCCGGATAACGGTGGAGTTTTCGATCGCAATCGCGCTGGAGGGCCGTTTCATCGCCACGATCAGCGCGAGTTCGCCGATCAGGGCGCCGGGGCCGGCGATGATTTCAGCACCACCGTCCTCGATCCGGAACGCGCCGCGCTGCACGATATAGCCGGCATCCGCCTCGTCGCCGGCATTGAACAGCTGGTCGCCGCGGCCGAATTCGCGCTGCTCGGAGCCGATCGCCAGCATGCGCAGCGCGGTCGTCCCCAACAGGCGCAATGTCGGGACGCGCTCGAGCAGGGCTACATCATCTTCGATCGACATACGGAACCGGTGACCGGGATGCGCTGGGAGTTACGAATCGCGGTCCGAATCGTATCACGGCACCAGCTTGTAGCCACCGGCTTCCGTCACCAGTATCTCCGGGTTGGCTGCATCTTTTTCGATCTTCTGCCGCAGCCGGTAAATATGGGTTTCCAGGGTGTGGGTGGTGACGCCCGAATTGTAGCCCCAGACTTCCTGCAGCAGCGTCTCGCGCGACACCGGCATCTGGCCGGCCCGGTACAGGAAGCGCAGGATCGCGGTTTCCTTCTCGGTCAGCCGCACTTTCCGGGCGTTGGCGCCGGTCAGCATCTTGGAGCCGGGGCGGAAGCTGTACGGACCGACGGAGAACACAGCATCTTCGCTGGCCTCGTGCTGGCGGAGCT
>JBOHIT010000777.1:0-2721 GCA_050726155.1 Bradyrhizobium sp. | reverse complement strand
ACCCTGGATCTCCGGCTGCCGGAACCACCGTTCGCAGCCGTGCCCCAAGCACGCGCTGCCGCAAAACACCCGCAGAAAGCGGTGCTTTGCCTCCTATTCCGGGCCAAAATCCACCCAAAGACCCTGGACATACCAGCGCTTTCGGCAGAACGCCTGTCGGAAGCGTCATGGACTGTTCATGGATCTGATTACCACTACTTCCGACCTCGCGGCTGCCTGCGATCGCCTCTCCAAGCACCCGGTCATCACCGTCGACACGGAGTTCCTCCGCGAGACGACCTACTACCCCCTGCTCTGCGTCGTACAGATGGCCAGCGCGGACGAAGCCGTCGTGGTCGACACGCTGGCCGAGGGCATCGACCTCAAGCCGTTCTTCGAGCTGATGGGCAATGAGGCGGTTCTCAAGGTGTTCCACGCCGCCCGTCAGGACATCGAGATTGTCTGGCACCAGTCCGGCACCATTCCGCACCCGATCTTCGACACGCAAGTGGCCGCCATGGTGCTCGGCTATGGCGACAGCATCGCCTATGACGCGCTGGTCGAGCGCATCACCGGCCACCGGCCGGACAAGACCCATCGCTTTACGGATTGGTCGCGCCGGCCGCTGACATCGGACCAGATGCATTACGCGGTCTCCGACGTCACCCATTTGCGCGACGTGTTCGCGGCCTTGGACGCCGACCTGAAGAAGCGCGGCCGCAGCGAATGGGTCAGCGAGGAGATGGAAGTCCTGACCTCGCCGAAGACCTATGATTTCCACCCCGAGCGGGCCTGGGAGCGGCTCAAGACGCGGGTGCGCAAGCCCAAGGAATTGGCCGTGCTGATGGAAGTCGCGGCCTGGCGCGAACAGGAAGCGCAGAGCCGCGACGTGCCGCGCAGCCGCGTGTTGAAGGACGACGCGGTCGGCGACATTGCCACCCACGCGCCGACCTCGCTGGAACGGCTCGCCAATCTGCGCTCGCTGCCAAAGGGTTTTGAGAAATCGAAATGGGGCAGCGACATCGTCGCCGCCGTCCAGCGCGGCATTGCGCGGGATCCTTTGAGCCTGCCGAAGATCGAAAAGCCGCGCGGCAATTCAAACGGAGCGGCGATCGTCGAACTGTTGAAGGTGCTGCTCAGGATGACGTCGGAACGTCACGCCGTCGCCAGCAAGGTGATCGCGACCGTCGACGATCTCGAACAGATCGCGGCCGACGACGCCGCCGATGTCGCCGCGTTGCATGGCTGGCGGCGCGAATTGTTCGGCGAGGCGGCGCTGTCGCTGAAGCACGGCCGGCTGGCGCTGGCGATCGAAAAAGGCCGCGTGGTCCGGGTCGATCGCGACAAGGCGGTCTGAGGCACGGCCTAGATTATCTTGGTCCCGACCGGGTTGACCGGCTTCGGCGTTGGCGATTGGGTTTCGAGATTGTCGAAGCCTGGAGGCGGGATGGCAACGCCGTGCCCGGCCGAGATGTTGTCCAGCTCTTCGAGCGTCAGTTCACCGGGATCGCTGGCTTTTCCCTTTGCATCCGGTTTCGCCATTTCGATTTCTCCACGCTGAGAGCGAAATCCTACGCGGGGTGGCGCGTGGTTTCAATGACGCCGCTCGCCGGCGGCCTCCCTCAATTACCACTTCAATTCGAGGCCGAACGTGCCCTGGTGCGACTGCATCGCGGCGCGGAATTTGGCGTCGTAGTTGATGTAGAGCCGCGCGGTGTTGGTCAGGCTGAGCGAGGCCGAGGCGCCGGCATCGGCACCGTACCGGCTTTCGCCGATGCCCTGGAACGTCACGCTCTGGCTGCCGAGGCTGACGGTCGTGTCGGAGAAGTTCTGCATCACGTTGTTGACGAACTTGCCATAGGCTGAGAGGTCGAAGATCTTCTTGTCGAAGATCCAGTAGTGCCCGATCTCGGTACCAACAAGCACGCGGAAACGCTGCACATTGGAGCCGGTCGCCGACACCGGATCGAGGCCGCCAAACTCCTGCATCGACCCGGTCTGGGCGCGGACATATTCGACCGCGCCCTTGGGCACGATGCGGTACTGATCCTTGGACCAGTAATAGCTGATCTCGCTCAGCACGCCGTCGAGCTTGGCGTTGTAGCCCGCGGTCGCAAGACCCAAACCGGTATCGCGGCGCGTATTGATGTTGCCGATGCCGTGCACGATCGCGCTGGCCCAGGTCCACGGCCCGGCGTCGACCGACACGTTGAAGCCGAACTGCGTCAGATCGATCCGCGCCGTCTGCAGCGCCAGGGGCACGTCGATGTCGGTGCGGCTCTGATCGACGGAGAAGCCGATATTGACGCCGGTCGCGACGCGCGCGCCGATCCCGGCGATGCCGCCCCGGGTTTTGCGACTGTCGCCGGCAAACAAACCGAGCGGCGCATTGGTCGCCGAAATGCCGTAACCCTCGAACCAGGTGCGGTAGCGCGGCGTTTCGGTGCTCTCGGAGGCGCCGCCGCCGCCCGGATTGGTGCGCATCATGCGGGAAAAGCCGCTGGTGGTGCCGAACCGCTCCAGGAAATTGCTGCCGAGATTGGTGATCGCTGAGGTCGACGACACCATCGAGTTGATCACTCCCGGTGTCGGGGACGGAGTCGGTATCGGGATTGGCACTGGGTCCGGCACAACGACCGGGACGGGCACCGGGCGCCGCTGCGCGTCCGCGGATGACACCACGCCGATCGCGAGCACAAAAGCGATCGAAGCCAGCCGCGCGAACGCGCGACCAACCAGGAT
>JBOHIT010000776.1:0-10948 GCA_050726155.1 Bradyrhizobium sp. | reverse complement strand
GGTCAGGCCCGTATCGTCAAAAGTCTTGGCCTCAATACCTGGTATTTCGTCGCCGTCGATTATGCGCTTGGAAAATCGCTCGTCGGCGAGGCGTCAACAGCCATTGCCCGTTCAGGGGGAACGATCGCGGGGACGGTTTATCATCCCATCAGCACGACCGATTTCTCGTCCTTCCTGTTGCAGGCACAGAGCTCGAAAGCCAAGGTGATCGGGTTGGCCAATGCAGGCGCAGACCTTCTCAACGCCATCAAAGCTTCGAAGGATTTCAACATCACACCCGCACAAACGCTCGTGCCACTTGTTGGAACGATCACCGAAGTCAATGCGCTCGGCAGCGAGGCTGCACAGGGCATGCTTCTTGTCGAACCATTCTATTGGGATCTGGACGACGCCTCCCGGCAATGGAGCAAGCGGTTCTTCTCAAAATTCGGGAAAATGCCGAATTTCGTGCAGGCCGGTGCGTATTCTGCCGTGATGAACTATCTCCTGGCGGTTCAGACCGTCGGCAGCGACGACTCGGGCGCTGTCATGAAGCAACTCAAATCGGCACCGATCAACGATATATTCGCGCGAAATGGGAAGATCCGCGCAGACGGACGCATGGTTCACGATCTCTATCTCGTTCAGGTCAAGTCTCCAGCCAAGATGAAGGGCAAGTGGGACTATTACGACGTGAAGGAGACGGTTCCGGGCGACGAAGCATTTCAATCGCTTGAATCTTCGCGATGCAAGCTCGTCACGAAATAATCACCGGTTGAATTAAAAGAATGTCACTCATCTAAACAACGAGCGGTTTTCAAACTGCACAACCGATATTAGCAAGCTACGCAACGCGCCCGAGCGAGTCTGCCATCGCCCGCGACTATCCAGACCTTTGCGTCTCGAGATGAGGGGGCGTGAGCCAGAAAGTACCTGTTCCCCTTCGGAAATCAATCGAACGAGCGGCCGCCTGCTCAAATTGATCGCCTGTGCGGGATCGTACATGATGCCATTGGATCACCGGCAAAACAGATGAATGATGCGAACGAACACCACAACCGATAGTCCCGCCAGTAGAGTTATCAACTGACCGAACCGAACATCCCGCATGTCAACATTCGACCTCGACACGAGGGCGTAGCCCGTTTCTCCAAGGTTCCAGATTTCTCCGTGCGCGAAAGCTAGTACCGGCCGACAACCAATTCTTGACTGGTCGTCTGCGAAGCCAAGCAAGCAACTCTGCAACGCCGCTTGATCTCGTAGAAGCCAACGCGATCAACGCCTTTTCAAGGCCAACATCGCGCGCGCCTTAGCTGGCGTCGCAACTCCCAAACCCAACTCTTCTGTAATCCCACGGATCTTCGAAACTTGCTGCGTATTTGAAATCGGCGTCGGGTTTGCGCTCGATATGGCAGGGAAGAATCTCGCCCTCGGCCGGAGCGTGGGCTTCGGACAATTGGCGGTGATTTCGATCATCGGCCTGATCTTCCTGCGGCGGCTGGGGTAACACTTGCGGCTATCTTATCGGACCAAAAAAGCTACTTGATGCCGTCTGGCAGCTTGAATGGGCCGTGTCTGGCCCTCCTGAGCAAAAGCTGTCCTTTTGCGTTCGGGGGTTTGTCGCTGCGGCTGAGGTTGAATGCAGGGCTTGGCGCAGCACCTAGGCAGCCAAGCGGCGCTCGTCTTCGCCCTTCTCTGAATCGGCGCCCGAAGCCCGCTTCAGGAAGCGGGCGAGAGCTGCTTTTCTTGAATCGCGATCCAACGCGTAGGCGGTTTGCTTAAATTCAATGCCGTCAAGGAGGCCTTGAATATAGCCCGAGATAGTGTCTGCAGCCATGATGAGGGCGGTATCAAGCGTATGGATGTACTTACTCGTCACCGAACCCTTGGCGTGGCCGACGAGGGCCGCGATGGTCACTTCTGTAAAACCAAGATCGTTAGAGATGCTCGCGAAGCTATGACGCAGGACGTGCGGCGTCACATCCGACAGCGGTGAGTCTTCAAAGAGCTGCTTCCAATGGTTCGGGAAGCTGCCGAACGCGTTGTCCTCGCCCTGCCCCGGGAAAACAAATGTGCCGACATGGTCGGTGCGCCGTCGTTCGAGATACTCGACGACAGGCAGCCCGATCGGACGGATAGATTCACCCTCCTTACTGTCCTCAAGCCGAAAGCAGCTTGCCTCGGTGTCCGCCTCCGTCCACTTCAAGCCGATCATCTCGCTACGCCGGCAGCCGGTCAGCGCAAGCTGTCGAACGATGTCCACGATAGTGGTGTATTTCTCCTGCTTGGCGGCGTCTCGGAGCATCCTACCGAGTATTCGATACTCCGCCTCCGATAGCCGGCGCTTCCGCACGTTGTCCTTTGGCTTGCGGATGCCATGGGCCGGATTGCTCTCGATGATCCCAGCCTCGACGGCGTAGGTCAGGATGCCGCCGAGAAGACCAACGGTACGCGTGGCCGTTCCTGCGCCGCCCCGGACGATGGCCTTTCCGCGCAGCTTCTTGGTCTTGACCGAAACGCGCGTCTTGCCGGCCATGATGTCCTTGAGGACCTTGTTGATGTCGGTCTTGGTGAGATCCTTGACCCGCCTGGTTCCTAGAAGCGGAATGATGTGCCGCTCAATGCGGCCCGTATCGGTGACGATCGTTGAGGCCTTCTTCGGTCGTCCTCCCTTTCCCAGGATGAGGCCGGCCTGCAGATCCGCGAGATAGCGGGTGCACAACTCCCTCACGATGATCGCCTTGTGATCGAGCTGGCGATCTTCGACGGGATCATCACCTCCAGCGACCCGACCGAGTTGCACCTTTGCCTCTCGGCGCGCAGTCTCTGGCGCCCAGGCTCCGTGAAGCCCGATGGTGTAGCGACGCGAGCGACCTCTCGTTCGATACTGGATGACGTAGCTGCGCTTGCCCGAACTAAAGATCCGGAGGCCGAAGCCCGGCAGTTCGTCGTCCCAGATCAGGTAGTCCTTCTCTTGGGCTTCTGCCGCCTCGACAACCCTTTTTGTGATCTTGACCATGACATTCCTTCGTTCCGGGCACGATGTCTCGCGTAAGCAGTGCGTAAGCACGCGGGAGAAAATCGGTGCGTGGTTTCGGATAGGAACGTCGTTTGTGTTGTCGAGAATATCCAGCCGCTTCAGCTGGATATCGTAGAATGGCGTGCCCTATCGCATTTTTCGGATGGGCACGTTATCTTGCTCCGAAGGCAAAGGTCACACGTTCGAATCGTGTCGGGTGCGCCAGTTTTTCCTTATCTTCCAGCGCGGTATGGTGTGTGCGGACTTGAGCTCGGGCTCTGCCTGATTCCAGCGAGTAAGCAACCTGGAGGAAAATCGTCGCCAAGTGTTGAAAGCTTGACAACTGACGATGTCGGTCGAGCGCAACGATCGATTCTACAAGCAGTTGGATTGCGTGCTCGGAAAATGAGCATAATCGCTGCAATCAAGCCGTTGTTTGCTTTGCAAGATCTGCGAGTTTGATGGCAGGATTTGCAAGGTCGGACACCGAAACTGGAACAGCGCGTTCGATCAGCGTTCGGGCAGATCGAATATCCCGTGCATTATTAATCGCATTTGCGCCAACGACGTGATCGCCCTTCATGTAAAAGACAGTGAATCGCCGGGCGGCGCTGTCACCGCGCCACACCAGTACATTCCAATCCAGAGGCAAGCCGACCGCCTGCAGATTGACGTCGAACTGATCCGACCAGAACCACGGCACTTCCGCATATGGCCTCAAGTCGCCGACGACGTTGTGGCCTGTCGCAAGCGCCTGATTCTGCGCATTTTGCCAACTTTCCAGACGAATGTGCCGCTTGAGAACGGGATTGTAATGTCGTGTCACATCTCCGGCGGCGCTGATGGCGGCGTCGCTGGTGCGGCCAAATTCATCGACGACAACCCCGCCATCCACGCTCAAGCCGGCGGCGGCGGCCAATTCCTGATTGGGAATAGCGCCGATCCCAACGACCACGAGATCAACTTCGATCCTTCCTGACGATGTCTCGATCGAAAGCGACCTTCCAGTGTCGGTGATTTCGCTTACTTTTGTGTCGAACTGCAGTTCGACGCCATGCGCGACGTGAAGCTCGGTGAAAAATCGCGCCACCTCTGACGCCAAAACCCGTTGCATCGGGCCGCTCGCCATCTCGAGAACAACGACCTTGCAGCCGAGCATATGTGCGGATGCCGCTACTTCCAGGCCGATCAAGCCAGCGCCGATCACGGCCACTCGCGTTGCAGGAGCGAGCGCGGCACGAATGGCCACGGCATCGTTGATATCGCGCAAATAGAACACCGCGCGCGCCTGCCCGCCGGGAACTGGCAAAGAACGCGGGCGAGCGCCCGTCGTCAGGATCAACGCGTCATAGGGTTCGAAATCCCGGCCATCGATCAAGACCCGTCCGGCGGCTCGATCGATCTCGACAACGCTCGCCCCCAGGCGCAAGTCGATCGCCTTCTCCCGGTAATGCGCAGCCGGCTTCAGGAATGTCGTCTCCGCACTGGACGTTCCCATCAACACCGCCTTGGACAACGGCGGCCGCTCGTAAGGTGGGTAATGCTCGCTGCCCACCAACACGATGTTGGCGGATGGCGCCGCAGCGCGCGCCGCCATCGCTGCGTGTCCGCCGGCGTGACCGGCGCCGACAATCACGACACGCTTGTTGGTTTTCGACACCTGAACATTCACTCCGCCGCTGGACGCATGATGGCGAGCTCTTCCTGATGCAGACGATCAAGAATACGTCGCGCCTGGATGCCGCCGGCGTCGGCATGAATGTTGATCTGCGATCCCATCGAATCGGAATTGATGACGCGCTGTTGCGCTTCGAATACGTCGACGTCTTCAAGAAACGCAGTCTTGACCTGCTCGAAAATCATATCGGTCAGCTGCGCGTTCCTGACGTCGAAATCATGCGCCTGCGCCCAGAAATAATGTGTCGTGGTCTCGGTCTCCGGAGTAATGGCATTTAGATTGCGCATGTTGATGCCATTGATGAAATGCCCTTCCGGCGCGCCGGTCCCTGTCGGCGTGGCGCCGACCGAGAGCCTCAAAAATGCAGGCGGAACAAAATTGATGATCTGCCAGCGATCGACATTGGTGGTGAAGTTTCCCGCCTTCACGTAGGTCGGCGGCGCCGGCTTGTCGATCATCCAACGCGTCACGACGATCTCGTTGGGCGCGCGCGCAACCTTGACGGCGGCGTGTTCAGCCACGGCTGCGTTGACGATGGTCGATTCATTCACGAATGACAGATGTGTCAGATCGAGCAGATTTTCGACAATGAGCTTCCAGTTCGCGCTGACGTGGAACAAAGCGCCCTTCGCACCCCAATCCGGGGTGTCAAGATAGTGGAAATCCGGGATCGTGGCCGGATCGGCGAGGGCGGGATCGCCCATCCAAATCCAAGCCCAGCGATAGCGCTCAACGACCGGATACGAACGCACCTTGGCGCCAGGTGGGATCGTATCCTGCCCGGGGACGCGAACGCATTGTCCGGTCTTGTCGAACCGCAGACCATGATAATGACACTGCAGCAGGCTGCCCTCGACGATTTTGCCCATCGACAGCGGAACGCGGCGATGGGGGCAACGGTCCTCAAGCGCGACCAACTTGCCATCGGCGCCGCGGTAAAGAACCACCGGTTCATTGATGATCACGCGGCCAAGCGGCTTGTCGGCAAGCTCGTAGCTCCAGGCGGCGACATACCAGAAATTCTTGAGGAACATGGGCCCGTTCTCCTCCCTGCCCGCTGATCGAAACATCAGCTTTTCGATAGCATTCTTATTCCATTTGGAATAACTTATCAACGCGCGTTTCACCTTATCTAGGGATTTCGGACAAAGTAGGATGCAAATTCGACGAAATAAAATTCCAAGTGGAAAAATCAGGGCGCGGGCATTATCTTTGAACCAGCCCGACTTCGATCTGGAAAGCTACGTCCCCTATCTGCTCAACCGCGTCGGCACCGCTCTGGTCGATCGGTTTGTCGGTGGGTTGAAGGATTTCGATCTGACATTGCCGATGTGGCGCGTCATGGCGATTCTATACAGGCGCGGCCCTACGCGCTTTGGCGTTTTGGGCGGCCTCTCACTGATCGAGCTTCCAACGCTCTCACGCATCCTCGCGGCAATGAGTGATCGCGGATTGGTGGCTCGTGTCCGCTCCGATGTCGACGGGCGCGGGACGCTGGTTCAGCTCTCTGCCGAGGGACGCGCGTCGGTCGAAGGCCTCATTCCCTGGGCGGAAAGCGTCGCGCAATTTACGCTCGACGGGTTGAGCGCCGATGAAGCAGAGTTCTTCAAGCGCCTGCTTCTACGCGTTTCCCGGCACGTCGCGCCGAGTCCGAAAATGCCGGAAACCGACTAACACCAGCGCAACGGACGTCAGAGCATTTCCTTGATCGCACGAATCAAATGTTGATCAACAGTTATCATCGTTGCATCGGTGGGCAGCGAAAGCTCCATGCGCTTCTCCTGTGAAATCGGTTTGCCTTGCAAAACAACTCGCCCGTCCGAGGTCAGATAGATCGAGGACGAGGCATCCTCGCCTTGGCCCTGCCAAACCAGTTCAACCCGGAATTTCAACACACATCTCCATCGCTGTTATCCCGAAAAATCAGATTTGCGCATGTGGCGGACACCACGACCTGCCCGTCCGCCTTCAGCAGTTCTCCGGCAAAAGTCACGATGTCGCCGCCCAGCGACGCCTTGTATTCGATCGCAACGACTTTCCAGACAATTATGGCCTTCTCCCCGGCCTTTATGGCCTTCTTCATCTTGACGGAAAACCCCAGGCCGACAGCGGGGGCACGGGCCGATATGAAGGACGCAACGGCCCCCATCATCACACCGCTTGTCTGCGTCCCACTGGCGATAAGGCCGCCATAGCGCGACGTTTTGGCAAATTCCTCGTCATGATGGAGGGGGTTCATGTCACCCACCAGCGTGGCGAAATGCCTGATCGCGCCCGCCTCAAACGTCACCTCGCGTGAAATTTCCTGCCCGATTTTGAAAGGCGAGGCCCGGGCGCGGCCCCGGAGGTCATTGTCCCGCATACCAATTTGTCTCCACTTCCACAGGTCAGAACCGCCCTTTTAACAGGCCGGATATCACCAGTTTACAACTGCTATTTTTTTACGGTATTGTAAATAAAAACAATGCTTGAAAATGCTGGGAGGTTTTGAAATGAACGCGAAAGTCCGGTCTCTGACGCAAGGTGGGTTGAAGGGAAACGTCACCGACTATCTCTTCGCCCGATCGCTGGAGAATAGCCGGGGTACGCGCCCCTATCTGATCACGCCTGACCGCGTCTGGAGTTTCCAGCAGCTGGCGGATCGCGCCGGGCAAATTGCCAATTTCCTGATATCGATCGGAATCAAGCCCCGTCAACGGGTCCTGTTCAGCGTCGTCGATGGAGTGGATTTTCCAGCGCTGTTTCTCGGCACGATGCGCATCGGCGCGATCGCTATACCGATCAATACCTATCTTAAGCCGCATGACTATGCGTATTACATCCGCGACAGCGAATGCACCGCCGTGATCGCCGATCATACGCTGGCGCTCGCCATTGCCGCGCTGCGCAGCGAATTCCCAAAGGTGAAACACATCGTCTCAGCCAGCCAGCGCGTCGACGGCTTGCCGTTTCTCGACGACGAGATTGCCGGCTGCAAGCCTGATTGCGAAAGCTTCCCGACAAACCCCGACGATATGGCATTCTGGCTGTACAGCTCCGGCAGCACCGGCAGTCCAAAGGGCGTCATTCACACCGGCAATCACATTTATTGGGCGACGGAGTTGTTCGGCTCGGGCGCAATGAAGATGAAGGAAGACGACGTGATCCTCTCGCCGCCGAAGATGTATTTCGCCTTCGGTCTCGGTTGCCAGGTCTATTTTCCAATTCGAATGGGTGCCCGCAACATCGTCAACCCCGACCCCATCTCGCCCGACACTGTCTGGAAGCTGTGGCTGGAACACGAACCGACAATCATCATCGGCGTTCCCACGCTGTTCGCCGCACTTCTTCGTATCGCGGAGGAAAAGATCGGCGCCGAACGGGTCCGGCAAGCCAGCCGACGGCTGCGGTATTGCATCAGCGGCGGGGAAATTCTGCCCGCAGCCCTGATGGAACGCTGGCGCAAATTCGCCGATGTCCAGATCCTGGATGGAGTGGGCACAACCGAAATGACCCACATGTTCATGCTCAACCTCCTCGGCCGCACCGTGCCAGGAAGCTGCGGCCAACTGGTCGAGGGGTATCGCGCCGAACTGGTCGATGACGAGGGCGCTCCGGTCGCGCAAGGCGAGATCGGAAACCTGCGGGCATTCGGCCCAACTGCGGCGGAGCAATACTGGAACAAGCCGGAAAAGACCGCGGAAGTCATGGGACGCGGCGGCGTCCTGACTGGCGACAAGATGTATCGGGATGCTGACGGCAACTACTTCCTGGTCGGGCGCTCCGACGACATGCTGCGCGTGGGCGGAATCTGGGTTTCACCGGCTGAAGTGGAATCCACCATCGCCCAGCACGAGTCCGTCCTCGAATGCGCGGTCATCGGACAACCCGATGATGAAGGCATGATCAAGCCAAAAGCATTCGTCGTGCTTCGCAATGCCGAAGGATCGGACACTTTAAAATTGACCGACCAGCTGCGCGATCACATTCGCTCCCAGCTTGCCCATTTCAAATGTCCAAGATGGTTCGAGTTTGTCGACGAACTCCCGAAAACCAGTACAGGAAAAATTCAACGGTTCCGCCTGCGTCAATTGCATGGAGCATCCGCTCAGAAATAATGCTGGAACACGATCGTCCTCGATCGGATCACGATCGCGCTCGATCTCTTGTTTGAGCAGTATCTATTCGAAATGCCGATTACCGCTTTTCCGGGTCATGTTCCCGTTCGAGCGAGGCCGCGGCGGCGGCAATTTTCCGGCGGATTTTCGTACCTGAAGTTTCGGCACGACCTCGGTTTCAGAAGACGTACGCGCTCGTTTCCGCCGTATCGACGCCGACGTCTTCCTGGCACGAGCGTTGGGTTGTATCAGGCCATAGGCGATGAGCTGAAAATAAGTATCGATCAGTTCTGCAATCGCCATCGACTTTTTCGGATCGTACCAGCGGGCCAGCCAGTTGCACATACCCAGAATTCCGAAAGCCACCATCTTTGGATCACCGCAGCGCGTGAAGTCGCCGCGCGTCTGTCCGTCCTCGATCAGTGAGGTCCACATCGACTCATAGCTTCGCCATATCTTGTCCATCTCGCGTCGCACGTCCCTGGCGTCTTCGAGATAGACATCGCGGAATGCTACCGTCATTTCCAGGCACTTCCGGTCGAATCGCTCGAGGTGGTTCTCGACCGCGAGATATAGCTTGTCGTGAAACCCTGCTTTTGAAATGAGAATCTCACGAAGCCCTTCCACCAGCGACTCGCTTTGCGGCTGGATTATATGCAGCAGGATTTCGGCGCGATTGCCGAAATAATAATAGATCGCCTCGCGTTTGACGCCGGTCTCCTTGGCAATATCGTCGAGCGACGTGTTGGCAAACCCCTGACGGTCAAAAATCTCCAGCGCATTTTGCAGGATCGCCTCGCGCCGCAAAGTTGATTTTTTGACTTTTTTCGCCGGGCTGCGAGCCATCTAAAGTCCACCGTACCTTTGTCAGGGATTGCCTTGCAATCGCCTCGACAATCCGAGAAATAGCCGATCGGACCCTACAATGCCAGTTCGACCCCGGCCCTATAGCACCAGGACCGGTGTTTCCCCCAAAAATCCGGCTCGACGCGCGCCTCGTCGGCAGCGCGTGGACCGGTTCAGTGGTCCAGCAGGCGATGACGATGAAGAAATGAAATGAGCGCATCGCGGCAGGCGTGCGGTTTCTCGATCTGCAGGAAATGCGTAGTGTCCGGAATTGCGACGTATTCGATTCCGAGATCGTCGTGAATGGCGGCGCCGACGCGCGTCGCCGGGCTGGTTTCAGGAACGGCCGGATCGCCGCAGATCAAAATTGCCGGAATCGTCAGATCACGCATTCGCGGCCACAAGGTTGGGTCGTTCTGGGCGAGATAAATGCGCGCCTCCAGCTCGCGGGGATTGATGAGCTCCCAACCTCCGTCTGCGGCCGGCCGCAATGTGTGCCGTGCAAGCAGCATCGGTCCCTGCGGGACCACGCGCGCAAAGGCAGGCCGGCTCGCAAGCTGCCGGGCAAATTCCTCCGGCTTACCGTAACCGGGGGGGCGACGGTTAGATCGCTGAACAAGCTTGTTCCTGTCCGCTATGTGGTCGATCTGCAGGGGATGACCGTCCTTCGGAAAAATCGGTGGATCGTACAGGGCGAGCGCGGACCAACGCGGGCTGTATCTCAGCGCATGTTGCAGGGACGCGATCGCGGAAAGCGAATGAAACACTCCGATTGTCGGTGCCGATCCGAAATACTTCTGAATGGCCTGAAATACCTCCTCGAAATCTTCCGAGATCACCTCCATCAGGTGGCGGTCCGGCTGATGATGCGGGTTTTCACCGTGATTACGCACGTCAAAAATAATGACGTCGAACTGGCCGATCAGCGGCACCCAGAACGGCGCATAACTGTTGATCGCAAGTCCATTGCCGTGGCTAAGCACCAGCCGGGTACCGCGCGGGTCCCCAAAGCGCCGCAGACGAATCTCCGCGCCGTCGCGCATGACGACCGGCAACACCCGATCGGGCTCCGGAATTTGAAATTCAGGGAAGCTATCCAGCACGCCTTACGACTTTGCCTGCACGAAGCGGTCCGTCCGGATATCGCTTTCAAGAACGCCGGCTTTCTGCAGGCCGGCGACAGCCGCGTCGATCATACCCGGCGGCCCGCATACATAGGCTTCGAGGCCGAAGACATCGCCGAGATTATCCATCATCACGTCCGTCACCAGACCTCGCTTTCCGGTCCAGTTCGATCCGGCAGGTTCATCGGCCAGCACTGGTGTAAAC
>JBOHIT010000775.1:0-14426 GCA_050726155.1 Bradyrhizobium sp. | reverse complement strand
GTCAGGTTGAGTGCCCCGGGACCGAGCGTGGTGAGGCAGACGCCGGCGCGTCCGGTGAGACGTCCGTAAGTGGCCGCCATAAAGCCGGCGGCCTGCTCGTGGCGCGTCAGCACCAGCTTGATCTTCGAGCGCCGCAGCGACTCCAGCACATCGAGATTCTCCTCGCCGGGAATGGCGAAGATGTACTCGACGCCCTCGTTCTCGAGCGCCGCTACAAGGAGATCGGAGCCCTTGGTCACGCGGCTCCCCTCACCCCCGGCTCCGCTTTCTCCGCCCGGTGCGGCAGCGTCCATTCCGGCCGGATGAAGTGACAGGTGTAACCGTCCGGATATTTCTCCAGGTAGTCCTGGTGCTCGGGCTCCGCCTCCCAGAACGGCCCAACAGGGGCGACCTCGGTGACGACCTTGCCCGGCCAAAGCCCGGAGGCATCGACATCGGCGATGGTGTCTTCGGCGACGCGCTTCTGCTCGTCATTGGTATAGAAGATCGCCGAGCGGTAGCTGGCGCCACGGTCGTTGCCCTGGCGGTTCAGCGTCGAGGGATCGTGGATCTGGAAAAAGAATTCCAGCAGCTTGCGATAGCTGATGGTCTTGGGATCGAAGATAATCTCGATGCCTTCGGCGTGATTGCCGTGGTTGCGATAGGTCGCGTTCGGCACCTCGCCGCCGGTGTAACCGACCCGGGTGGAAATCACGCCGGGATAGCGGCGCAGCAAATCCTGCACACCCCAGAAGCAGCCGCCGGCAAGGACTGCGCGTTCCTGTGAAACTGTCATGTAAGTCCTCCCATCGGATGGCTGCGGGCGTTGTCCCCGCAGGCGCCACCAAAGACGTATAATGCGGCCGAACGATGCGAAAGGGCAATGAACAACCGGGTGATCCGTCTTCGCTTTCGCTGCGCTCAAGCTTCGCCGGACACGGTCCGCCCCACATGCCCATGGCTTGGCCGCGCCATGCGTAGCCCGAACGGGCGAAGCGTTGGCGCGGATCCTGCTTTGACAGGTTGGTGCTAACCTGCTCCATTTCCGTCTCGTCCGGCCCTCTGCGACGGCGGGGACGTCGAGGGATGGACCAGCATTCAGCACGATCTGAGGAGCCAATCCGATGCAAGAGCGGGAACTTCGAAATCTGATCGCAGACGTCAAGACCGGCCAATTATCGCGGCGGGCCTTTGTGCAGCGGATGATCGCGGTCGGCCTCACGGCCCCGATGGCCGGCATGATGCTGGCCCAGTCCGGGGTGCCGATGGCGGCGGCCGAAATCCCCTACAAGCCGACCAAGGCCGGCGGCGGCGGCTTGCTGAAAATCCTGTACTGGCAGGCGGTCACCCTGCTCAACCCGCATTTCGCCGTCGGCACCAAGGACCAGGACGGCGCCCGCATCTTCTATGAGCCGCTGGCCGGTTGGGACGGCGACGGCAATCTGGTTCCGGTGCTGGCCGCCGAGATTCCGAGCAAGGAGAATAATGGCCTCACCGAGGACGGCCTCACGGTGATCTGGAAACTGAAAAAGGGCGTCAAATGGCATGATGGCATGCCGTTCACGGCCGATGACGTCGTCTTCAACTGGGAATATGCGCGGAACCCCGACACCGCGGCGGTCTCGATTGCCAGCTACAAGGACGCCAAGGTCGAAAAGGTCGATGATTTCACCGTCCGCGTGATCTTCCCGAAGCCGACGCCGTTCTGGGCCGACGCCTTTGTCGGCACCTACGGCATGATCATCCCGAAACATTTGTTTGCGGATTATATCGGCGGCAAGTCGCGCGACGCGCCGACCAACCTCAAGCCGGTGGGTACCGGCCCCTACGTATTCGTCGACTTCAAACCGGGCGACGTCGTCCGCGCCAAGCTCAATCCCGACTACCACCTGCCCAACCGTCCGCATTTCGATACGATCGAGATCAAGGGCGGCGGCGATGCGGTGTCGGCCGCGCGCGCGGTGCTGCAGACCGGCGAATATGACTACGCCTGGAACATGCAGGTCGAAGACGAAATCCTGACCAAGCTGGAAGGCGCCGGCAAGGGCAAGGTCAGCATCGTCGAGACCGGCAATATCGAATTCATCATGCTCAACTCGACTGATCCGGCGCTCGAGATCGACGGCGAACGCGCCAGCGTCAAGACCAAGCATCCGCTGTTCAGCGACCCCGCGGTGCGCCAGGCCATCAACCTGCTGATCGATCGTACCTCGATCGAGAAATTCATCTATGGCCGCACCGCGAGCGCCACCGCGAACTTCCTCAACGCGCCGGAAAAGGTCCGCTCGAAGAATACCAAGTTCGAGTTCAACATCGAGAAGGCCAACGCGATCCTGGAGGCGGCCGGCTGGAAGAAGGGCGCCGACGGTGTCCGCGCCAAGGATGGCAAGGCGCTGAAATTCATCTACCAGACCTCGATCAACGCACCTCGGCAGAAGACCCAGGCGATCGTCAAGCAGGCGTGCCAGAAGGCCGGCATCGAGGTCGAACTGAAGTCGGTGGTGGCGTCGGTGTTCTTCTCCTCCGACACCGCCAACCCCGACACCTACACGCATTTCTACGCCGATGCGCAGATGTACAACACGACCATGACGCAGCCCGATGCCGGGTTCTTCATGAACCAGTATTTGTCGTGGCGGGCGGCGACCAAGGAAAACAAGTGGCAGGGCCGCAACGTCTCCCGTTGGCAAAACAAGGAATATGACGCCATCCACAAACAGGCCGACGAGGAACTCGACGCGGTGAAGCGGGCCGCGATGTATATCAAGCTCAACGACCTCGTCGTGTCGGACAATTATATCCAGCCCCTGCTGCGCCGGCCGAAGGTCTCGGCCGTCGCCCGCAATCTGGTGGTGCCTCTCAGCGGCTGGGACAACGATCTGTGGCAGATCTCGAACTGGTACCGGGAAACGTGAGCCCGGACGTGCGGTTGACGATGCGTAAAAGCTGAACCGGCGGCGGCGGGACGACGATGGGCAAATACATCCTCCGGCGCCTGATCATCGCCCTGCCCAGCCTGCTCGGCATCAGCCTCATCCTGTTCGTGCTGCTGGCGCTGGCGCCGGGCGATCCGTTCGGCGAACTCGCCACCAACAGCAACATCCCGCCCGAAGTTCGCGCCGCATTGCGGGTGAAATTCGGCATCGACGATCCGATCCTGGTCCGCTATTTGCGCTGGCTCGCCGCGATGATGCAGGGCGACTGGGGCTTTTCGTTCGCAAGCCGCATCGACGTCGACAAGCTGATCCTGCAGCGGGTGCCGACCACGCTGTTCGTGGTCGGCTCGTCGCAGATCCTCGCACTGGCGGTGGCGCTGCCGGTCGGAGTCTATGCGGCGATGCGGCCCTACTCGATCTTCGACCAGATCGCCAACACCTTTGCCTTTGTCGGCTTTTCACTGCCGACCTTCTTCACGGGGCTGCTGCTGATTTTGGTTTTCAGCATCAATCTCGGCTGGCTGCCGTTCGTCTACCGCGTCGACATCGCGGCGACTGGCGGGCTCTGGTACTGGGAGTACTTCAAGCAGGCGATCATGCCGATCTCGGTGCTCGGCCTGTTCCAGGCCGCCTCCTACACCCGTTACGTGCGCTCGGCGGTGCTGGACGTGATCCGGCTCGACTATGTCACGACCGCGCGCTCCAAGGGGCTCAATGAGGGCAAGGTCGTCCTCAAGCACGTGGTGCGCAACGCCCTGATCCCGGTCGTGACGCTGGTCGCGCTGCAGATGCCGGCGGTGTTCGGCGGCGCCATCATCACCGAACAGATTTTTCGTATCCCCGGCATCGGCTCGCTGCTGATCAGCGCGATCCTCGCCAATGACACGCCGGTCATCATGGCGGTGACCTTCGTGTTCGCCTGTCTCGTCGTCATCTTCAACCTCTTGGCCGATATCATCTATGGCTGGCTCGACCCACGCATCTCCTATCGCTGACATCGTCGTCCCGCTCGAGGGACGTCCGCGTCACCTCTCGCCCGGGCTCGAGGTGTGGCGAAAATTTCGCCGCCACCGCATGGCGGTCGCGAGCATTGTGATCCTGACGCTGCTGACCGCGGCCGTCCTGTTCGGACCGCTCGCCTGGCGGATGCCAATCAACGAGATCGATTTCACCGCGCGGCTGGCTTCGCCGTCGTGGGAGCACCCGTTCGGCACCGACGATCTCGGCCAGGACCTGCTGGCGCGCATGCTTTACGGCGGACGCATTTCGCTCGCGGTCGGTTTTGCTGCGATGGCGGTTGCCATCATCGTCGGTGTCCTGATCGGAGCGATATCGGGCATTTCCCGCGGCAGCGTCGACGCCGTGCTGATGTGGATCACCGATTTGTTCCTGGCCTTGCCGCAACTGCCGCTGCTGTTGCTGGTGATCTACCTGTTCCGGGATTTCCTCAAGGGTTGGGTCGGGCCCGAAGGCGGCGTCTTCATCCTGATCGTGCTTGTGATCGGCGCGTTCCGCTGGATGCCGGTGGCGCGGCTGGTGCGGGCGCAGTTTTTGTCATTGCGCGAGAAGGAATTCGTCGAGGCGGCGCGCGCGCTCGGCGCCACCACCCCGCGGCTGGTGATGCGGCACATATTGCCGAACGCGCTCGGGCCCGTGATCGTGGCCGGCACCATCGACGTCGCGGCGGCGATCATCGCGGAATCGACGCTGTCGTTTCTCGGCCTCGGCTTTCCGCCTGATATTCCGACGTGGGGACGCTTGCTGTTCGACGCCAAGGACTATCTCGACATCGCGCCGCATTGGGCGCTGTTCGCGGGGGCTGCGATCTTCCTGACCGTGCTCACGATCAATTTCATCGGCGACGGATTGCGCGATGCGCTCGATCCCCGGAAAGTGATGTGATGCTGCGTCCAGAGGGTACGGACAACCTCGAAGCGGCGCCGAGCGGCGAAGCGCCCTTGCTCGACATCAGGGGACTGAAGACGCATTTTGCCACCGACGACGGCATCGTGCAGGCGGTCGACGGCGTCGATCTCACCGTCGGTCGCGGTGAGACCGTCTGCGTCGTTGGCGAATCCGGTTGCGGCAAGACGGTGACGGCACTTTCCGTGCTCAAGCTGATCGCGATGCCGCCGGGGCGCATCGCCGGCGGCCAGATCCTGTGGCAGGGCCGCGATTTGGTGCCGATGGCCGCGGACGAGATGAACCGGATCCGCGCCCGCGAGATTGCGATCGTATTCCAGGAGCCGATGACCTCGCTCAACCCGGTCTACACTATCGGCGACCAGATCGGCGAGGTCATCGCGCTGCATGAAGGATTGGGACGCCGCGCCGTGCTGGAGCGCACCATCGACATGCTGGCGCTGGTGCAAATTCCGAACCCGGCGCGCCGCGTCAACGACTACCCGCATCAATTCTCCGGCGGCATGCGGCAACGCGTGATGATCGCGATGGCGCTGTCGTGCCATCCAAAGCTGTTGATCGCCGACGAACCGACCACCGCGCTCGACGTCACGATCCAGGCGCAGATCCTCGACCTGCTGCAGGACATGAAATCCCGCCTGGGCATGTCGATCATGCTGATCACCCACGCCATGGGCGTGGTTGCCGAGGTCGCGCAGCGCGTCGTGGTGATGTATGCGGGCAAGGTGGTGGAGGAAGCCGGCGTCGAGCAGCTGTTCGCCAACCCGCGCCATCCCTACACGCAGGGCCTGATCCGCTCGATCCCGCGCGTCGACAAGGGCGGCGGACGCCGGGCGCGGCTGCAAACCATTGCGGGCTCGGTCCCGAAACTGATCAACCCGCCCGACGGTTGCCGCTTTGCGCCGCGCTGCGGTTCTGCGACCGATGAATGCCGGCGCGCGCAGCCGCCGTTGCGCGAGTTCGAGCCCGGTCACAAGGTGGCGTGCATCCACGCCGAAGCGACGGTGGTTCAATGAGCGAGCCGCTGCTCAGCGTCCGCAACCTGACCAAGCAGTTTGCGCTCAAAGGCGGGCTGTTCAGCCGTCATGCCCACAGCGTGCACGCGGTCGACGGCGTCGATTTTCATGTCGACCGCGGCGAAACGCTCGGGCTGGTCGGTGAATCCGGCTGCGGCAAGTCGACCACCGGGCGCTGCGTGCTTCGGCTGATCGAACCGACCTCGGGCGAGGTTCAATTCGAAGGCAAGGACGTCCGGGCGCTTGGCGCCAATGAGCTTCGCATCCTGCGCCGCGACATCCAGATCATCTTCCAGGACCCTTATGCGTCGCTCAATCCGCGGATGAATGTCGGCGCGATCGTCGGCGAAGCCCTGATCATCCACCAATTGACCAAAACCAAGCGGCAGTTCGAAGAGCGCGTGGTGGAGCTGCTCGAAACCGTCGGCCTGCGCGCCGACCACATGGGCCGCTATCCCAACGAATTCTCCGGCGGCCAGCGCCAGCGCATCGGCATCGCGCGGGCGCTCGCGGTCGAGCCCAAGCTAATCATCTGCGACGAGCCGGTGTCGGCGCTGGACGTGTCGATCCAGGCCCAGGTCATTAATCTTCTTGAGGATCTGCAGGAGAAATTCGGGCTGGCCTATCTCTTCATTGCCCACGACCTCGCGGTGGTCGAACATATCTCCAAGCGCATCGCCGTGATGTATCTCGGGCGCATCGTCGAGATGGCGCCGGCGCAAGCACTGTATAATTCGCCGCGCCACCCCTATACCGAGGCGCTGTTGTCGGCGGTGCCGATCCCGGATCCGAAAGTGAAGCGGCAGCGCATCCGGCTGGCCGGCGAAGTGCCGAGCCCGATCCACCCGCCGAGCGGCTGCCATTTTCACACGCGCTGCCCGATCGCGCAGCCGCGCTGCAGCAAAGAAGTGCCGCCGCTGAAGCAGAGCGATGACGGCCACTGGGTCGCCTGCCATTTCCGCTGACGAATTTGATCGGCGCGCGTCAGTTGCCGGACTAGGATGGCGCCACGTTCTTCGTCCCGCCAAGGAGACCAGCATGTCCGATCCGCAACGCCGGGAGTTTCTCACGGTCGCCGCCGCCGTCGCCGCGATGGCAACGGTGGCCGGATCGCAACCCGCCACAGCGGGCGATCCCAGCTTCATGAACAACGTCCCCGATCCCGCGGTGTCGGGAAAGGACCTGCCGACCTTCAAATTCGCGCTGGAGAAATCCGACGGCAAGGTGATCGGCAACAGCTACGGCAAGGAGGCAACCGTCACGCAGCTGCCTATCTCCAAGGGAATTGCCGGGGTTTCGATGCGGCTCGAGCCCGGCGCGATGCGCGAGATGCACTGGCACGCCACCGCGGCCGAATGGGCGTTCGTGTTCGAGGGGCGCGTTCGCACCACAGTCGTCGATCCCAACGGCTTCGCCGAAACCAACGACTTCGATCCGGGCGACGTCTGGTACTTTCCCCGCGGCCACGGCCACATGTTGCAGTGTCTTGGCGACAAACCCTGTCGTTTCATCCTGATCTTCGACAACGGCTATTTTTCCGAGTTCGGCACCTTCAGCATCACCGACTGGATCGGGCACATTCCGAAGCCGCTGCTGGCGAAGAATTTCGGCGTGCCCGAATCGACGTTCGACAGTTTTCCGAAAGAAGAAGTGTATTTTGCCCGCGGCAAGCCGCCGCCCGCAGAACCGTCGGTGCCGCTGCAGGGCTGGAAGCTGCCGCCGGAGACGCACAAATACCGGCTGCTGGCGCAGCCGCCGCACGGCACCTTTCAGGGCGGGCGCGAATGGCGCGTCGACTCAAGCCGCTTCCCGATCGCCAAGACCATCACCGGCGTCGTGCTCGAACTCGATCCCGGCGCGCTGCGAACGCTGCACTGGCACCCAAACGCCGACGAGTGGCAGTACGTGCTGGACGGCACCGTCAGCGTCACCCTGTTCGGCTCGCACGGGCGCACAAGGATCGAGCAGTTGCAGCAGGGCGACGTCGGCTACATCCCGCAAGGCTATGGGCATTCGATTGAAAATGTCGGCGACAGGCCCGCGCGGATCCTGATTGGATTCAATGCCGGAATATACGAGACCATCGACCTGTCGCAATGGATCGCGGCCAACCCCGCCGACGTGCTCGCCACCAATTTCAGCCAGCCGCCGGAACTGTTCGGAAAATTTCCCCAGCAAGACCTGTTCATCGCCGGCAAGAATGGACCGGGAAAATAAGGCGGGCGATCGGGGAGGTTCCTCAGGTCTCGACGCCCCGGTCGAAATCGTCTTCGAAGCGCAAATGCTTGACGCTGCGGCCGCGGCGGCGGACCAGCTTCAGGGCTTCTATTCCAATCTTGATGTGCGTCTCGACATAGTTCTTGGTCACCACGAGATCGGACGCTTCCGTCTTCACGCCCTCGGGAACCATCGGCTGATCTGACACCAGCAGCAGCGCGCCGGTCGAAATGTGGTTGGCGAAGCCGGCCGCAAAGATCGTCGCCGTCTCCATGTCGATCGCCATGCTTCGGGTCCGGCGCAATTTTTCCTTGAAGGGTTCATCGTGTTCCCAGACGCGGCGGTTGGTGGTGTACACGGTGCCGGTCCAGTAGTCGTGACCGAGATCGCGGATCATGGTCGACACCGCGCGCTGCAACTCGAACGCCGGCAGCGCGGGGACCTCGGGCGGCAAATAATCGTTCGAGGTGCCTTCGCCGCGTATAGCCGCAATCGGCAGGATCAGATCGCCAAGGTGATTCTTGCGCTTCAAGCCACCGCATTTGCCGAGAAACAACACGGCTTTGGGCATGATGGCGCTCAGCAGATCCATCACGGTCGCGGCATTCGGGCTACCCATGCCGAAATTGATCAGTGTGACCCCGTCGGCGGTGGCGTTGGGCATCGGCCGATCGATACCCTTCACCAGGACGCCATTCCCGGCGGCGAACCATTCGACGTAATTGTCGAAATTGGTCAGGAGAACATATTCTCCGAACTCGGAAAGCGGCGTGCCGGTGTATCGCGGCAGCCAGTTTTCCACGATGTCCTTTTTGTCTCTCATGGCCCTTCGACTCACCTGGAGGCGCCCAGCAGGACGAGACTATCACGGCAACGCACAGAACCGTAGCGCCTGCGGCGGCATGATTGCTTCTGTGCCGCACCTCACATGCACCCGGTGCTGCTTCCCTTAGCCTGCAAATCGGAGGTCATCACGAAGGGGACGGCGGTCGCCGCGCACAGGATGCGCGGAATGCTTCCATCCCCTCAATGCGAGGTTACCGCGATGACTAAGGCAATTCGCACGCTTGAGCAGACTGAGTTTGATACCGCAGCATTCCCGACCGACCTGACATCCGCCATCGTCGCCCCCGCCGGATTCGTCAACATCACGGGAACGTGGGGCAATGACACCATTTACGGCACCGCCTGGGACGACCTGATCAACGGCCTTGGCGGCAATGACACGATTTACGGCTACGGCGGCAACGACACCATCGTCGGCGGCAACGGCGCCGGCGGAAATTATCTCGACGGCGGCGACGGCAACGACTCCCTGCAAGCCTTCGACGGCAACGACACGCTGGTAGGCGGCGCGGGCGACGACTTCCTCTATGCCGGCAACGGCTTCAACAGTCTCGATGGCGGCATCGGCAACGACCAGCTTACCGGCGGCCTCGGCACCGACCTCATGGTTGGCGGTGACGGCGACGACACGCTGATCGGCGGCGGCGGCAACGATATCCTCAATGGCGGCGCCGGCGACGACTGGCTGAGCGCCCAAACCGGCGCATCCTGGCTGTTCGGCGGCGACGGGTATGACACCGTCGGCTACGGTCTCTCGGCAAGCGCTGTCGGCGTCAACCTGCTTGACGGGAATCAGAACACCGGCGACGCGGCCGGCCATGTCTATATCGGCATGGAAGCATTCTTGCTCTCCGGCTTCGACGATACGTTCATCGGCTCCGATCTCGCCGATATTGTCGATGGTAACCGTGGCAGCGACACGCTGATCGGCAACGGCGGCAACGATATCCTGGACGGCGGCACAGGCGACGACTGGCTGTACGGCGGAGACGGCGATGACGTCCTGCATGGCGGCGCCACGGGGTTCCACCATCATGGCGGACCGGGCGGCGACGATATTCTGTCTGGCGGCAACGGTAACGATACGCTCGACGCCGGCGACGGCAACGACGTGCTCAGCGGCGGCACCGGTGCCGACATCCTGTCGGGTGGCGACGGTTACGACATCGCGGCCTATTATGACGCCGCTGCCGCCGTCAGCATCGATCTCACGCGCGCGTCGTCGACCTGGACGGGCGAGGCGCAGGGCGACGTGCTGTCGTCGATTGAAGAATTCGGCCTGACGGCGTTCGCGGATATCTTCAAGGGCGACGCCAATGACAACGTGGTCTTTGGCGGCGACGGCGACGACCAGATCAACGGTCTCGGCGGCAACGATACGCTCTGGGGCGGCACCGGCAACGACCAGGTGTTCGGCGGCGACGGCAACGATATCGTCTACGGCGACACCAGCTGGCCGCGCGGCGGCGACGATTATCTGCAAGGCAATGCCGGCGACGACACCTTGATCGGCGGTTACGGCAACGACCGCATGGTGGGCGGCACCGGCAATGACGTCCTGATCGGCGGCATGGGTGGCGACTACATGGTCGGCGACGCCGGCGCCGATACCTTCCAGTTCGCCGACGTGCTGGAGTCGCAGAACCGGATATCGTGGAATGCAAAGCAGCTCGATACGATCGTCGATTTCACACAAGGCCAGGATAAGATCGACCTGTCCCTGATCGACGCCAATGCTGCGCTCGCCGGCGACCAGGCCTTCACGTTCCTTGACGATCCGAGCCATTATACCGGCGACTGGTCGGGCAAGGTCTGGGAAACGACGGACGCCCGGACCGGCATCGCCACGCTCAACGTATCGATCAATTCGGACGCCGGCGCGGAGATGCAGATCTACATGTCCCACGCCTACACGTTCAACGCCAACGACTTCCTGCTCTGAGCCATCACAGGCCGTTTGGCCGTCACCACGAGATACGGCGCACTCGCGCCGTATCTCAAATCACAAAGAAGCCATGGCTGGCATCGCGCCGCAGCTGTTCGACCAGGCCATACTCCCAATCGAGATAGGCCTGCATCGCAGCGGTCGAGACACTGGTGCCCTCATAGGGACGCCGGTAGCGATGCGACGGATCCGGCTTTGGCAACACCAGCGGCGGCCCGACCTCCAATGCGCGGTCGTAGCCGCCGTCGAGCACGTAGGTTTCCCAACCCATCTGCGCCAGCCAGGATGCGGTCATGTCGGCGCGGACGCCGCGATCGTCGGTGAGGAGAATTCGCGCACCGCGCACGGGTGCTGCCATATCGATCTCCTGCACCAGCTGTCCACCGGCGTAATGGCGAAAGCCGGCGATGTGACCGGCGGCGTATTCGTCGGCGTCGCGCACGTCGAAGCGATAGAGCGTGCGGTTGGCCTGCGCCGCGATCACACGGGCTTCCTCGGTGCCGATGCGGCGCACGCCGGCGCGATAGGCGACGTCGCTTGCTTTGGCCCTTGCCTGATCGGAGGCGCCGATCGCACCGCGGCGGCCGGAACCGTGTTCGAGATCCTGTTTTGCCAAGGTCCAGCCGATGGTGCCGTTGCGCAGCGCCACGACCTTGTTTGCGATGCCGGCGTTGATCAGCGACTGGGTGCCGATGATCGAACGGGTACGGCCGGCGCAATTGACGATGATTGTCGTGTCGGGGTCCGGCGCGGCTTCGCCGGCGCGCAACACCAGTTCGCCGCCGGGCACGCTGATCGACCCCGGGATGTTCATGGTCGCGTATTCGTCGAAGCGACGAACGTCGAGAATCCGGATATTGGCCTTGCGCGCGATCAGGCTTGCAACCTCTTCGGCGGCAAGCGACGGCGTGTGGCGGCGATGCTCCACCAGTTCGCCGAAGGCCTTGGCGTAGGAATTGACGTCCTGGAACAATTCATAGCCCGCGGCTTGCCAACCCTGCAGCCCACCTTCAAGCGCGCGGACATTGGTGTATCCCAATGCCGCAAGGCGATCCGCCGCCGCGGCGACCAGACCTTCCCCGGCATCGTAAAGCACGATCGGCGCATCCTTGCGCGGCAGCCGAACCTCGGCTTCGAGCGCGATGCGGTCGGCCGCCATGTTGGCGGCAAACAGCGGATGGCCGGTGGCGAAAGCCGCCTCGTGGCGCACGTCGAGCAACGCGACTTCATCGCGCAGCAAGAGTGCGGTTCGGACTTGCGATGACGTGACGGTGGTTGGGGTCATGGTGTTGCGGGTCTGGATGTGGCGTTGCAGCCGTCATCGCACAACGCGACGAATAATTCACCAGCAAATAACGAACGGCGCCCACGCAGGTCTAGAGATATACTTCGTCGATGTTGACAGACGATTCGACGCCGAGCTTGACGAAATGGCTCGCCAGCCAGTCGTTCGCACATTTCCGGCCCTGGTCGCGAAGGAAGACCAAAAACTCCCAATCGGCGTTGTACTTGCTGGTCGGACTAAGCGCTCCCATGAATTCGTCGTCCGCCACGCTATGGATGAAAATCTGCCGGATGTCGTCGCCGACGACACGCTTGCGCTTGACCAGCCCGGTGATGAAGCTGACCGCCCGCATCTCCCGCATCAGCGACGAATTGAAACTGATCTCGTTGATGCGGTTCTGGATGTCGCCTGCCGCATACGGCAATTCCTTGCGGAACAGCGGATTGATATGAACGATGACGATATCGGAGCTCTTGCAGTTGTAGATCAGCGGAAACAGCGCCGGATTTCCCATGTAGCCGCCGTCCCAATAGGCCTCGCCGTCGATCTCGACGGCGTGAAACATCGTCGGGAGACACGCCGACGCCATCACGGCAGCCGACGAAATTTCGGTTCCAGCAAAGATCTTCACCTTTCCGGTTCGAACGTTGGTCGCGGAGAGGAACAACTTGACGGGACAGTCCGGGCGGCGCAGCACGTCAAAATCGATCGATTGCTCGACCACTTCACGCAACGGGTTGTAGTCCGACGGGTTGAACTCGTAGGGAGACAGCACGCGTGTCAGGAAGCCCATCAACGAGAAAATCGGCGACCAGGTCAGCTTGTGATCCCCAAGCATCCGGTCGATCGGACTTGGTTGCAACGGACCCAGGCTCGCCGCGTCGCTGACGCGCTTCCAGTAATCGGTCAGCGCCTTGCGGGCGCCTTCGCGGCCGCCGATCGCAAGACCGTAGGCAAAGACCGCAGCATTCATCGAGCCGGCACTGGTCGCACTCAATCCCTCGAAAGCGACGTCTTTCTCGTCGAGGAGCCTGTCGAGCACACCCCAGGTAAAGGCACCATGAGCGCCGCCACCCTGAAGGGCCAGGTTGATGGTTCTGACCTGGTTGGAAAGCGTCGGGCCGCGGCCGGCTTCATCCGATGCCCGAGGCGCACCTGCCGAACTCTGTCCCGAAGCGACTTCCATCGAAGAACTCCAACTTTAATGGCGTTCGCGGGCACCCGGGAGGAGAGATCATTTGTCGCTCCCGAATAGAGATACGCGTGTCGACCGCTGTCAATAGACGTCGCGAGGAACGGCGCCAGCGGCCGTCAGATGTAGCGGCCCGGCGCAAAGGCCGTGGTGTCGAACGGCGGTAGCATTCCCCTGATCATGGCGGCGATCGCCGCACCGGTCGCAGGACCCGTGGTGAAGCCGATGTGCTGGTTGCCGAACGCCAGCCACAGACCGGGATGCCGCGGCGCCGGGCCGATCATCGGCAGGCTGTCGGGCAGCGTCGGCCGCGCCCCGCGCCAGGTGTCACCGACCTGCTCGCCAAATTCGACCACCTCGCGCGCCATCGGCTCCACCGCATCGATCTGGGCAAAGGACGAGGGCGCATCGAGATCGGTCAGTTCGACGCCGGAGGTGACGCGAACGCCCTGCTCCATCGGAGTCATCAGAAAACTGCCATCGGCATCGTGGATTGGACGCTGCAACGAACGCGCCGGGTTCGGCTTGAATTCGCGGTGGTAGCCGCGTTCGAAGGCCAGCGGCACGCGATAGCCGAGCGGCCTGAGAATTTCGGCCGACCAGGGTCCCAGCGCGACCACGACATGGCGCGCGGAAATCGCGCCGTCGGCAAGTATCACGCGCCAGCTCTCGCCGTCAGGCACGATGGCCTTGATATCGGCCTTGCGAATCTCGCCGCCTTCGCCGGCTAGCATCCGCGCGTAGGCCTTGACCACGTTGCCCGGTGAATCGACTGACGCTGTCTGCGAATGCAGCAGGCCGACCTTGTAGACCGGAACGATGCTCGGCTCGAGGGCGGAGATGGCCTGTCGATCGAGCAACTGGCTTTCGATGCCGAATTCGGTCAGCAAGGCCTGCTCCCGCTTCGCCGCCTCGACGGCGTCGCCGCGCCACGCCTTCAGCCAGCCGGTCTCGCGGATCCGATTGGCGGCACCTGCTTTGACGATCCAGTCCCGATGCAGTCTCAGCGAGGCGCCGATCAAGCCATGCAGCGCCGCCGCCCGCGGCTTGGTACGCGACGGGATCGCATTGGCCAGGAACTGGATCA